>JAAENP010000213.1 GCA_024224155.1 bacterium | reverse complement strand
TCGATGAGAATCCCTGAAGGATCGAAGATCGCAACGTGGCTGGCGCTGGCGGCGGCGGGACGCCGAAGCGGAGATCGCGGGCGCCGGCGACGGCGCCATCCGGCATTTCAAGGTCCCCAGGGGCTGGGCGTGGGAACCCCGGGAAACGCTGGCCGGCGGCACCTGGGAGGCGTGTGGAGCGACTCGGTGCCGGAGCCGGCGGCCGTGCGCTACGCTTGGAGTGACGATCCGGCCTCGGCCAACCTCTCCAACGCGGAAGGTCTGCCGGCAGGGCCGTTTCGGACCGACCGCTGGTAGAGTAAGGAATGCTCATCGCGGCCCGGCCCGTTCCGAGGAGCCCTTAGTGGCTTACCCCTCAACAACTTCGAAAAAACGAGGCACGATCACGCTGCGATCCTCGTAAGTTCTTCTGTTGAAGCAGCTAACGCAGCGTGAAGGGCGGTGACGAGCGCGCGGCCGGTGAGGGTCACCAGGTAGCGCCGGGACTTGGGAAGACGACGGATGACACCGTGGTCACGGAGGAGTCGGAGGGCGCGGGTCGTCATCCCTGAGCGCTGCTTCTTGGTCTTGCCAACGTGACGGGGATCCTCAGCGAGGAGCTGACGCAGATCCTTGTTGCAAAAGCCGCCGACAACGAAACGCGGGTCGGCGACAGCTCTCAGGAGTGCAAGGTCCTTTCCGGTCGGTTCGAGCGCACGGACACTCCGGCCTCTTCGACGTTTGCGCTGGGTCACCGCGGCGAGGAGGGACTCGAAGCGCTGCGAGGATCGAGTTGAGGCGATGTGATCAGAGAAGCGGTTGTTGACTTCCTGGCAGACGCGGGCTCGCAGGGTGGTGTCGGCGATACCCTTGCGAAGAGGCAGGCGCTGCTTGGGGGCGTTTTTGCTCGCCCCTTGCTTGCGGCGGTGAACGCGGAACGCCCCAGGATTGTTGACGGTCGTCTCAAAGCGCAGGACATTGTCTTCGTTGTAGAGCTTGACGCTGTTACGACCGAGCCAATGGCGGATGCGACAGCCCTCGCCCAGATCCAGGATCTTGGTCTTGAGAGGATCGCGCATATCCCGCCGCGGCTGGCCATCCTTGCGGACTGGACGAGCGAAGTAGCGCAGGAGACGTTCGGGATACGCACCAATGAAGGCATGTCGCACGACACTGTCCATGATCGGGTCGAGATCGTGGCGCTTCCTGAACAGGACATCGCTGGCCCACTCGCTCTGCCACAGGGTCCACGTGTAGGTGAACGGAGCCCTCAGCGTCGAGCGGAGGGTCGGGAAGGCGATCGGGACGAAAGCGTTGAGCAGAGAGCACCAGTCCGTGGTCAGCTGCTGATCCAGCAGATCTTGCATGGCGTCGAAGTCCTCGACATGCAGGATCTTGTTGCCTTGCCGCTCGAAACCGATCCCCGCTTGCTCGAGCTGACGCGCCAACCACTCCCGGCCATTCAGGGCGATCTGGACGCGGTACGGGAACCAAGTCTGCATCCGCAAGCTCATGAACCCGTAGTCCGGGTGGTCCAAGTAGGTGTAGAGGTGCTTGCAGCGTGTGTGAATGGAGCGCAGCCGGGGGCCCCCTTGGGCAGGTGCCAAGCGGTAGCTACTCCCAGCCTCCACGCACGACCAGGTCCCCACGAGCCCGACCGTGATGCCCAGCTTCCGCTGGCGTCGTCGAGCCACCTCGTCCTTGCGGATCGAGGACGAACGCAGGTAGATGGTGCCCTCGCCACATTCCCGCAGCGACCACTCCTCGACGGCAGAAGCCAGACGCGCTGTCTGCGCCAGAACCCAGTGCCTCGCCTCTTTGAAGAGGATCTTGCGGCGCCGGAAGAAGCGCATGGCGCCTTCCGGATACATCAAGGGCTGGAGAATGCCCTGGAACACGATCCGGTCGAATCCGTTCGCCACTCCGACAATCGAGTCCCCCAAGGCTTTGGTAAGCTGCTTCACGGCGGTGACCTCCCTTGCTGGTGTTTGGTTGACTCAGCATACCTGGAGTCTCACCGCCATCCTCCTGCCTCTGGCAGCGCGGCGCTCTGCTTTGGTTGCGGCTACGCCGCGTTAGGTGAGAAGAAGAGAAGCCATCCGCAGATCCGTCGCATTCGGCGCGGTCCTCATGGCCGCTCTCGCCGTCACGGCTACGGCCCAGCCGGCGCCGCCCGACCCGGCGCCGTTCGGCGAGAGCGTCGACGTCCAGCTGATCAACGTCGAGGTATGGGTGACCGACCGCCAGGGCAACGCGGTGACCGGCCTCGGCCTCGACGACTTCGAGGTCCGTGAGGACGGCGAACCGGTCGGGGTCACCAACTTCGCGGAGGTCCGCCCTCGCGCGCCAGCGCCTTCCGAGCCGGCCCCGCCGGTGGAGGCGGCGGTGGAGCAGCCGACCCCGGACAGCCCCCTCGAGATTCGAGACCTCCTGGGGACGCGGGAGGCGGAGCAGGCAGGGGTCC
>JAAENP010000212.1 GCA_024224155.1 bacterium | reverse complement strand
GACCGAAGTGCCTTCGCGGACGAAGACCCCGGTCGCCGAAAGCGGCTGGATTTCGTCGCGGACGAAGCGGTAGACGGCGGCGGCCTGGTCGCGCTGTCCGCCGCCGGCCGAGCCGGCGAGCTCACGGGCCTTCTTCTTGGCATTGCCGTCGTTTTTCTGGTGGTCATAGTACGACGACTTCGTCAGGTCACAGACCCGGGGCCAGGAAACCAGCAGGTCGCTCTGCCGGCCGCTGAAGATGTACTCGGTCGGCAGGATCATGAACTGGTTCGAAAGGTCGCCAAAGGGAGGGCCGAAAGGCTCGTCGGGAACGCTCGGCATGTTGGTCATCCAGGCGCGGAGCATCCGCCCCTTCGGCAGCTTCTCGGTCTGCTGGTTGAAACGGTCCGGCAACACCTTCGCCCAGGGGCGGAACCCGATGTGCTCGGGGACGACGTAGGAAATCTCGGAGTGCAGCGTCGGGATGCGGGATTGGAAGTGCCAGGGCCGCAGCTCGAAGATCGACCGGTACCTGAGCTCGTACTCATAGTCGGGGATGGCGCCGACTTCGACGCCGGGGAAAACCGCCGCGGTGACGTAGAAGTCGTCGAGCCGCGAAACCTGGCGCTTGAAGATGTCTTCCTGGGACAGCTCGAGCACCTCACCGTCCGGCAAGATCGTCCTCCCCTTCAGGTACTTGAGCCGCTCGAACGCGTTGTGGGGAAGCGCGACTTCACCG
>JAAENP010000211.1 GCA_024224155.1 bacterium | reverse complement strand
CCCTCCTGAATCAGATCCAGGAACTGCAGACCGCGGTTAGTGTACTTCTTGGCGATCGAGACGACCAGGCGAAGGTTGGCGACGATGAGCTCGTCCTTCGCTCGTTCGCAAGTCGCCTCGCCCAGGCGAATCTTCTTGATCGTCGCCGAGACCTGGGCGTGGGTGGTGCCGTATCGGCCTTCGAGATCCTTGACCTTGCGCCGGTACTTCTCGATACGCCGGCGATGCAAGGAACGCAATTCCTTGTTGGACTCCTTGTCGAGCGCCATCTTGGCCCGACGAATATCCTGCTCGAAGCGCGAGAACTGGCGATTGAGGTTCTTCAGGAAGTCCACGAGTCGATTCTGGGTCTGCAAAGAGAACTCGACCGACCGAATGCGCTTGGCGATCTTCGCAACCATGCGATCGATCTCGCGATCTATCTCCTGGTGACGGTCGCCGCCCTTCTTGTAGCGCTTCTGGCGCTTGCGTAGCGACTGGACCTTCTTGTCCAGCTTGGCAATCTGGTCGAAGACTCTGAGCGCAGCCTTGATGCGCTGGTTCGCGCGCGCGTCCAGCTCAGCGTCCGGATCGGCGATCAGATCTTTGACCACACCGGGATCACGATGCGCCACCTCGTTGAGTCGCAGCAGCTCCTTGAGCACCACCGCGTTCTCCGAGAGCGCCTCGTAGATCATCCACTCGCCCTTCTCGATACGCTGGGCGATCTCGACCTCGCCCTCGCGGTCGAGAAGTGGAACCGTCCCCATCTCCCGCAAATACATCCGGACCGGGTCGTTGGTCTTCTCCTGCTCGTGAAGCCGGAACGGCGTTGCTTCCGCAGCTTCCGCTTTCTCGAAATCTCCCGTGTGGGTTTCGGTGTCGCGCCGGTTCTGGTAGCGCTCCGGGCGATCCAGAACCTCGATGCCCAGCTCCTGGAATCGTTCGTAGATCTCGTCAAGCTCCTCCGCCATGCTGATGATCTCGTCGGGCAAGATCTCGTAGATCTCGTCGTAGAGCAGGTAGCCCTTGGAGCGCCCGAGCTCGATGAGCTGCTTGACGGTGGGGTGCTTGTCTTCTGCGGATTTCAGTTTGGGGGCAGTCAAATCACTTGTCTCCGGGGTGGGGTCTTGCGGTCGGCACCGGCCGGCCGCTCAGCGCGCGCTGTCGTCGCTGCGATCGTGCAATCGGCGGCTCAGGTCCGCCTTTTCAGTCAAGAGTCTTTCCAGCTTTTCTTGGTCTCCAGCCCGTTGCGCCTCGCCGATCTGGGCCGCCAGCTCACGTGATCGCTGCTGCTGCCAGCGCCGCTCCAGCTGACGCACCGAAGCCTCGAGCTCCTTCGGGTTGGAGCCAGCCGACACTTCTAACAAAAGCCGCGCCATCCGGTCAACTGCCGGCCCCTGCTCCGGCAGCCGGGCCAAGAGCTCCCGCGCCGCGGGTGGGCCCTTTTGCCCCTCCTTATGTAAAGCGCGAAAAGCACTGTAAATATTCCTGCAGGCGGGGTCCAGAAAGGCCTCCTCGGGCGGAAGGCTCGCCGGTTCGGGTGACTCCGCGTCCTCGGCCAGCAGGAGCTGGAGGGTTTTCTCCTCCAAGCTCCGGACAATCCCCTCAGAACCCCTTTGTTTATCGTCCTTTTTCTCGCTCCCGCGACCGCGCAGGCGCTCGAGCAGAAGCTCCACCGGAATCACGAGCCTCGCCGCTGCCTGGCGCGCATACCCGTATCGCAGAACCGAGTCCGGCACCGCTCCCAGAAGCTCCACCACCGCCTTGGCTGCCCGGGACTGCTTTCGGGGCTCTCTCTCGACGCCTTCGGGAGTCATCCTCTCGATTTCGAGCACCACCGCGTCCGGAGCTCTCTCGACCAGCCGGCGGAGTGACTCGTCCCCCAGATCGAACCGCACCGAGTCCGGGTCGGCGCCGGCGCCGAGCTCGGCGCGCAGAACCCCAAGGCCGGCGCCAAGGAGCAGCGGAATCGATCTGCGGTAGGCCTGCTCGCCGGCTGAATCGCCATCGTAGCCGACCACCACTTCGTCGGAGAAGCGCGCCAAAAGCCGAGCCTGCTCGACGGTAAGAGCGGTGCCCATGGTGGCAACGGCATTGTCGATACCCGCGGCGGCGGATCCGATGACATCGAAGTACCCCTCCACCACGAAGGCTCGCTGCGACTCCCTGATGGATCGCTTGGCCAGATCGAGACCGTAAAGCAGTCGGCCTTTGCGAAAGCTCGGTGTTTCGTTGGTATTGATGTACTTGACCTTGTCGTCTCCGAGCGCTCGACCGCCAAAACCGACCAGGCGTCCGGCGGTGTTGCGAATCGGAAAGATCAGGCGTTCCCGAAATCGATCGTAACGCTCTCCCGGCCGTTTCTGAGACTCGGCGATCAATCCCGCGCGCTCCAGCAGGCGCTCGGGGAACTTGTCCTTGAGCGCGTGCAGCAGGTTGCGCCATCCGGGCGGCGCGTATCCGAGACCGAATCTCTTGATCAGCTCGGGCTCGATGCGGCGCCGCTCTAGGTAGCTTCGCGGCGACTTATGCCCCGCCAGCTGGCGCTGGTAGTAGTCGAGCGCGGCTTCGAGAACCGGCTCGATTTGCTGCTCGGGTTTGGCGTGCTTGCCGCCTGGCCGGAAAGCCGGCAGCGGAATGTTGTACCTGCGCGCCAGAGATTCGATTGCCGTCGGGAAATCATCGCCGGAGGTCAGCATGTGCAACCTGATGGCATCTCCGCCCTGCGAACATCCGAAGCAGTAGAACACTCCCTGGTCGGGATCCACGCTGAACGACGGTGTCTTTTCCTTGTGAAGCGGACACAGTCCCTTGTAGCGACGGCCGGCCTTGGTCAAGCGCGTGTGATCGGAGGCGATGTCGACAATGTCGATTGTGTCTCGAACCGACTGAACCAGCTCGTCGGTGAGTTGAATGTGTCCAAAAGCCATCGGTGAGCTCAGTGAAATCCTAACCGACTAGTGCACGTGCTCAGCCCGCCAAGGTGACGATGGTTGCTCCGCCGCCACCCTCTGAGTCACCGCCCGCCCGCCAGCTGGCGACAGCCGGGTGTCCCTGGAGCCGTTTTCGGATCGCCGCCCGCAGGCGGCCAGTACCGTGGCCGTGGACAATACGCACCACTTCGCTCGAACCCAAGAGCGCACGGTCCAGAAAACTCTCGAGCGCCTCGAGCGCCGGCTCAACCCGCTCCCCGATGAGGTTCAGTTCGACGCTGCCCGAGAGCGGCTCTTCCGAACGGCGTCGCCCTTCGGAGATCGAGACTTCGCGTTCACTCTTGCCGATGCGAGGAGATTCGACTCGGCCGAGCTCTTCTGCCGGACACTGGACTCGTTTTCCGCGAACCGCGACCGTGGCCTTGCCACCGGCCAGCTCCAGAAGACTGCCGCTCCATCCGAGCACCGTATGTTCGACCGACTCACCAATCACCAGTGGCTGATCATCGCGCTGGGAGGGATCCCGCCACTCGGGCTCATCCTGGAAGAGACGCTCAACCGCCTGGGCCGCAGCCGTCCGCCGGTGACCGGATCTGAGCTCTTGCGCCAGACGCTCGACCTCCACGCCGAGCTTTCTTCGGACCTCATCCCGAAAGTCTCGTAGCTCGCGCTTGAGGCGCTTCGCCAGTTGTGCTCTTTCGCGGCTCGTGGCGGCAGCGTTCTCGGCGGCCTCGCGGCGATCGCGATCGGCTTCTGCCAGGAGCTCAGCGAGTCGGCCGCTTTCGGCCTGGAGCTTCCGCTTCGTCGTCTCGACTTCCTGCAACAGGCGGCGCAGGCGGCGCTCTTCGGGCCCAAGGAGCTTCTCGGCCCGGTCCAGCAACGGCGCGGGGAGGCCCAAACGGCGCGCCAGCGCCAGGGCCTCACTCCCCCCGGGAGCCCCCGACACCAGTCGATAGGTGGGATGACCGCTGGCCGAGTCGAACTCCATCGCAGCGCAAGACGCACTCTCCAAATCCAGTGCGGCCGCGGCAATGGTGGTGAGGTGGGTCGTGACCACAGCCCAGGGGCTCTTCGCAGAAAGAGCTTCGATCAGGGCCACTCCCAATGCCGCACCTTCGGTAGGATCCGTACCCGAGCCCAACTCGTCGACGAGCAGCAGACTCCGATCATGGGCTTCCTGCCAGACCTCGCGCAACCGAAGCAGTCTGCCGCTAAAGGTCGAGCGCTCCTCGAGCAGATCCTGATCGTCGCCCACCACCGCGACCAGAGACGACAAGAACGGTACCCGGGAATGGAGATCCGCGGGCACCGGGAAGCCGCAGTGGCTGGCCAGCACGAGCAGACCGACCGTCTTGAGCGCGACCGTCTTGCCGCCAGCGTTCGGCCCGGTCACAACCAGCATCCGGCAATCGGCGCGCAGGGCCAGCGAAAGCGGCACGACCGAGCCAAGATGCCCGGCCTGGCCCAGGGCTCGCTCACGCTGGCCGGCAAGCGAGGGATCCAATAGCGGGTGGCGAGCGTCGACCAGCTCCAGCGCTTCGTCCTCCCCGGGCTCGATGAAGTGGCCACCCATTTGCTTCTTGAGCCGGCACAGAGCCTGGCGCGCGTCAAGATCGGCCAGCAGATGCCAATGCTCGCGAATGTCCGCGGCGTTGGCACGCACCCGGGCTATCAGCTCAGCCAGAATCCGCTGCCTCTCCGCTTCTTCTTCGCGCTGACTGGCCTGAAGCTCGTTGTTCTCCTCGACGAACTCGAGCGGCTCGAAGTAGAAGCTCTTTCCGGTCGACGAGCGCCCCTGCACCACGCCCGGGAGCCTGCCCTTGGATCCCGAACGAAGCAGCAGGACCAGGCGCCCGTCTTGAACCGAAACCGTCTCCTCTGCCAGGTTGTCTCGGTGGCCGGACACGAAGTTGCCGAGCCGCCCGTAGAGTCCACGCCGGACCTTGCGACTCTTCTTGGACAACTGCTCGAGGCGACGGCTGGCGTTGTCTCGCACCCGACCGCGCTCATCTAGACGCTTGCCGATCTCTCTGGACAGCTCGGTGAGGTCGGGAACGCCGGCAAAGGCATCGAGCAAGGCTGCGTTCTCCGGGGCGGCCGTGCCGATACGCGCGAGGGCCGTTTGACTCGAGGCCAGAACGGTCGCCAGCACGACCAGATCGGCGCCCCCGATCTCGGAATGGTCCCTCGCGAGGCTCTCGGCCAGAGGCTCGAGATCTTCTTCGAATCCGGTCACCAGGGGCCCGTCTTCCAGGAGGTGCTCGACCTCGGCGGTCATGGCAAGCGATCGGCGAAGCTCGCTCGCCTGTTCGAACGGCGACGACGACTCCAGTTGCAAACGACCCAGGTCGTTGGCCGCGAACTCGGCCGCCACCCTTCTCAGAGACGCGAACTCTAGTGCTTCTAGGCTGGCCCCGGAAACTCGCATGACGCTGGGTCAACAAAAAAAGGCGGGGTACGCGTCCCCGCCTCGATCTTGGGTCGCCGGACGGCTCCGACTAGCGCAGCCCCAGGCGCCGCTCCTCGGCCATTCTGCGGAGCTCCTTCTTGCGGGCTTGCATCGCCTTCCGCTTTCTCTTGACCGAAGGCTTTTCGAAGTACTGTCGCTTCTTGAGCTCGGTCAGGATGCCCGATTTCTCGCACTTGCGCTTGAAGCGCCTGAGCGCGTTCTCGAAGCTCTCTTCGTCTCGTACTTGAACCGCTGGCAATCGATATCACCTCCCGTCGATCCGAGTCCTCGAGGACAGGGATCTCCTCGGCTTAGGCCGGGCGTGAGAGTGTCGCCGATGCCGGCGATTTAGTCAAGGACCGGCTAGCCGTCCTCGGGGCCGCCAACGGCGTCGTACTTGAGCTGGTAGACCTTCATCTCGCCCGACCGCTTGTCCTCGTTGAAGTACACGCCGGCGGCCGCGCCTCCCTCGGCGGTCGCGTAGAACCAGGCCACGACCTTCTTTTCGGGGTAGTCCCTGATGTTTCTCAAGTTGACCTGACCCAGAGTCTCTCGAATCTCGTCTTGAGTCATGCCCTTCTTGGCCAGGGCGAAACGCTCCTCCGACATATAGCGATTGGCTTGAGCTTCCTCCAGAGCCACCTGCACGTCGGCGTTGTCCGGATCCAGCTGGAGCGCGACCTGGAGAATGTCGATCGCCCGCCGGTAGTCGCCGCCCTTCTCGACGTATTCCGCCGCCAGCTCGATATCCTCGCTGCTCTTCATCCGGACCGCCGCCACTTGGCGCTCGGTGAGCGGCTCGCCCTCGATAATCTGGTTGGCGGGATCGTTCAAGAATGCCGCCAGGCGGCCGCCGAATTTGTCGGCCAGGTCGGCGATCTCCTTGTCGAACTCTTCGGCCCGAGCCGCCATCTCTTCCGGCGTCTCCATCGCTTCGGCCTCCTCGCCCTCGGCCGGCTCGGTTTCCTCGCCAACCTCCGCTTCTTCTTCTTCTTCTTCTTCTTCGGACCGAGTCATCATCATGGCTTTGAGCTCATCGAGCTCAGCGCGCCTACTGTCGAGCTTCTCCTTCGCCTCGGTCAGCGCGGCCCACTCGGCCTCCACGGCCGGATCGGCCTTCGGCTCCGACGGACCGCAAGCGACGGCCAGTGCTACGACGACCAACAACGAAAAAACGATCAGTCCACGGTTGAAACGCATCTAAACCCTCCGTGTTCGCGGGTACATGACCTTCCATTTGGCGAACGATCAAGGTACCACAAGGTTCTCCGAGGCAGCAAGATGTCGGTGCTCCTGGAAGACCGCGAGGTAAACCGTAAGTGATCATGAACAAAAGGCTTTTGGCCGCGAGCTGTTCCCTTGACAGCTTTCGGACCCTAAAGAATAATCGCCGAGTCAAAAGACTTGCGGCCCGCTGAGGGAGAAAACCATGAAGCTCTCGGATTATCTCGAAGATCTGGACCCAAAACTGGCCGCTAATCTCGAGCGCGCCTTGGAGAGCGTGCGCCGGGAGTTCGAGGACAAACTCGCGGCCACCGTCGAGCAAACGGTAACGGCTGTGGCTGAGGAGGCAGCCGCGCTGGCTGCCGAGGCTGCCGCGGCTGCGGAGGCTCCCGAGGTCCCTGCGGCTCCCGCGCCGGCAGCAGCCATTTCACTCGAGGCGGCGGATGAGCTTCGACTAGCCACATTGGATATCGACGTGGCTGCATCGCAGTCCGAGATACTCGAAGCCCTTTCACGGGGGGTCCTGCGCTTCGCCTCGCGGGTTGCCATCTTCGTTCATCGCGGCCCGGAAGCACACGGTTGGAGTGCCGCCGGCTTTGGCGAAGCCGACGGCAGAATCAAAGAGGTCTCCCTGGGAGGCGATGTACCCTTCCCGATGGCCGACCACCTGAACGAGGGCTCGATCGCATTGTCGGCCGAGGATTGCGCGTTGATCTGCGATGCTCTCGCCGCCGGACATCCCTCGATGGGACTGCTCATGCCCTTCGTGCTCGGCAACCAGGTCGTTGGGATGGTCTACTGTGACCGTGTCGGAGACGACGTTTTCTCGGTCTCGGCACTGCAGCTGCTGACCTACGTAGCCGGGCAGACACTGGAAACCCTGCCGGTTCGCAAGCGAGAGTCAACGGCGACGCTCTCCATCGCCGGCGGGGGAGCCGAGGTGGCTGCCACGGTTGAAACGGTCGAAGAGGTTCCCCTTCCACCAGAAACGCCGATCCCGGCCGTGGAGGAGTTGGAAGAGCCAGCCTCTGAGCCACCGCTCGAGGCGGCCATGCCCGAGGAGGCGGAAGAGGAGTACGTCATCGACAGCGTCGAGTTGCCGGAGGCCGATGCGGGCCTGTCGACACCTGAGATTGACGAGTCTCCGGATCTTCCGCCGGAGATCGCCGCACCCTCCTACGAGCCCCCGCCCAGCCTCGATGAAGAGGACACCCGCCCGGCCGCCTACATGCCCGAGCCGCCCTCTCCGGCGGAGACTCTTCCACCGCCGATCGAGCAACCGACCGAGCTCCCACCGGTCGCACAAGAGCCGCCGAAACCGGTGACGGCCGAGCCTACGCTAGGTCTGAGCAGCACGCAGGTGGCTCCGCCGGACGACCTTCAGGGTCCGGGGTGGGCCTTCACATCTACCACCGGCGAGCCCAGCGAGGCGAGTAGCGAGTCGGAACACGAAGAGGCCCAGCGCTTGGCCAGGCTCTTGGTTACCGAGATCAAGCTCTACAACGAAGAGGCCGTTGAGGAAGGCCGCCGCGACGCCAACGTCTATACGCGCCTCCAGGAAGACATTGATCGGTCACGGCAGATCTTCGAAGATCGCATCGATCCAGCGGTACGCGATGAAGACGACTACTTCAAGCAGGCGCTGGTTCGAATTCTCGCCGGCGGCGATCCGTCGCTCTTGGGAATCTAGTCCTCCCTGGAAGGCGTACTCGGAGACATGAGGCGCTATCGATCAAGCCTGCTGCCGGCAATCGCCGGGGCGACGGTGCTGATCGGAGTGAGCCTCGGCCAACCGCTGGCGATAGGCACGACGACCGACGTCACGCCCGGCCGCGCAGTCTCCGACGTCTATCCGAACATCGACCGTCTCGCACAGTCAATCTCGGATTGCGACCTTCCGCAAGCGGGAGCCCTGCTCGAAGCGGAATCCCAAGCGAGCCAAGAAGCGGCGGTCGACCCGGCGGTGCCACCGCCCAGTCTGGTTCTGGGACTGGCCGCGCAGAGCTGCGGACACTTTTCGAAGAGTCTCGAACTGTTCCGGAGCGCGCCACCGGATGGAGCGTATGGCGACTGGCACCTGTATGGCCTCGCGCGCAGCACGCTCGAGCTGGGCCAGTATTCGGCGGCAAAGGCCGCCCTCGACAGCCTGCGAACCCGCTACTCGAGCTCGCCCTTCTTCGAGAAGGCGATCCTCGCGGCGAGCGATCTCGCTCGAGAGCGCGGCGATCTCGACGACGTCATCGAGGCCGCCCGTCAGGGCCGACTCTGGCAGCTCGAGAGTGAGACTTCCGAGGCCCTTGAAGTTGCGGCTTGGCAGGCCGGAACTGAGCTCGACAACGCCTCGATTCGGCGCGCTGCGGCAATCCAGCTTCTCGTCGAGCACCCCCTGGCCGCCTCCAACCTCGAGGTCGTCGAGGAGTTCAGAACCCCGGACGGGACGATTGAGTGGCTTCGGTTTATGACTCCCGCCCAGTTGGTGCAGAGGGCCGAAAGCCTTCTGAATGCCGGTCTGCGAGAGCCGGCAATGAAGACACTCGAAGACATACCGGTGAGCGAACGTAGGTGGGCCTGGCACTTGATTGAGGCCCAAGCGCTCACCGCTTCGAAACGCGGCGAAGAAGCGCTCGAGGCACTCGAGGGGCTCGTCCCTCACAATCCGCGGCAGGAGTACGACCTCGAATGGCAACGAGCGTTCGCTGCCCTGGAGATCTCGGCCCCGAAGTCGGGACGCAACCTCACATCCGTGCAACGACGAATGATGCGCGAGCGAGCGCACCAGCACCTCGAAACCGCCATCAGGCTGGATCTGGATCGCGACCGCACCCGGCATGCGCTCCGGATTCTCTTCGAGGACGCGCTCGAGGACGATCTCTTTGAACAGGCGCTCGAGGCCCTGCGCCGACTCAAGGCGATCGACCCGGACGACAAAAGTGGCGCCCGACAGCTGTGGCGCCTGGGGTGGAAGCAACACAGCGAGAACAATTACAGCGGCGCGATTGGTTTTTGGACCGAGCTTTCGACGCTCTATCCAACCAGCACCTACAATCGCAGCGGACTCTACTGGACGGCTCGTGCACATGAGATTCTGGGTAACGAGGCTCGCTCCCGGCGGCTGCTGACGAAAGTGGCAGATGTGCCCTTCACCGACTTCTATCGCCGACACGCCCTTCGTCGTCTCGGCGAAGACATCGGCAAGAGGGATGACCCGCAGACTCCCACGGAGCCGTGGCCATACGACCCGATCCTGTCCAGGGCGGAGCGGTTGTCATCCCTGGGCCTTCATGAGGCCGCGCTGGTGGAGATCGATGCCCTGGCGAAGCACGCCGAACCACGCGCCGCCGGAGCACTCAGAGCCCTCACTCTCGCCGCCACCGGCCAACGGCGCGAGAGCATTATCGAGATCAAGGGTGTCTTCCCCCTCCTGGGCACGCCGTTCCAGGGCATCGTGCCCGGGCGGGCTCGCCACCTCTACTATCCGCTCGCCTTCGACGACATCATCGAACAGCACTCGGTGAAGAACCGGCTCGATCGTAATCTGGTGCTGGCCATGATTCGCCAGGAGAGCGCTTTCGATCCGGGCGCCCGCAGCTGGGCGGGCGCTCGCGGATTGATGCAAGTGATGCCTGCCACCGGCCGAGAAATAGCCCGTCGCCTGGGTTTGAAATACAGCCGCGAGCGCCTGAGCGACCCTTCGTTCAGCATCCAGCTCGGCACGACCTACTACAGACAAGTGCGTTCGATGTTCGGCGACGACGATGAGCTGTCTCTCGCCGGCTACAATGCCGGCCCCTACCGGATCAAGCGGCTCTGGAAGCAAGCAGGTGCAAACGCCGAGCTGGATCGCTTTCTCGAGACCCTTCGACTCGAGGAAACCAAGTCGTACGTCAAGAGGGTCTTGCTCTTTGCGGACAGCTACGACCGGCTTTATGCCGAGGCCGGCTAGCACCTCTCCAACCTCGGAAAAATTGGTTATACTCTCCGCTCCCCGGCTCCGGGGAGTGTGGGTCCATAGCTCAGCGGTTAGAGCATCCGGCTCATAACCGGCAGGTCCCTGGTTCGAATCCAGGTGGACCCAATGATCCGCGGGCCAAGAGGCGATTGAATGTACGCGAGCGTATTGGAAGTCAGGAGACGAAAAGGCCGGAGAGAGTGTTCGTCCGAACTGGGACGTAGATGTGAACTCGTAAGGGGTGTTGCGACAGAGCGACACCCCTTCGGCCTTTTGGACCAAAGCACGAAATTGGGGGAGGGCCCATGGCCAATCAGTTGAGCTTGGTCACGAAGCTCCAGCAGGCGCTCACCGAGGCGACCGACCTCGAAGCGCTGCTTTCCGGAATTCCGGACTGGATGCAGGAGCTGCACACCGAGCACAGCAGTCGCAAAGCCGAGATCGATTCCCTCGCGGAGGCCCTGCAGGCGGCGGCCAGCGACCGGCGCGCCGCCGAAGCAACCGAGGCAGACTGCCAGGAGAAACTCAAGGGATATCAGGAGCAGATCAGCAAGGTTCGCAACCAGCGCGAGTATGGGGCACTGCTGCAGGAGATCGACACGGTCAAGAACCAGATCCGCGAATCCGAAGAACTCGACCTCACCGCTCTCGAGCAGTACGAGACGATCGAGAAACAACTCGAAGAAGCCAAGGCCGCCTTTGCCGACTTGGACCAGCGTTACGCCGAGTCCTTGGAAAAGTGGGAATCTGAGAAACCCGACATCGCCCAGCAGGCAGAGGAGATCGGAAAAAAAATCGCGGAACTGGAGGAGGCCCTGCCACCGCACATACTCGCCCACTTCAGACGGGTGTTCGAGCATCATCAGGGCAACGCCATGGCCGCGGTCCAAGAGGTGCAGCAGACCGGAAGGAAAGGCGCGCAGATCTGGCACTGCGGCGAGTGTAACTACCGAGTGCGGCCCCAAGCGGTTGTCGAGATCGCGAACCAGGGCAACCTGGTCCTTTGTGACAGCTGCAAGCGCATCCTGTACATTGCCGAGGCTTAGAGAGGCAGATGAGTACGGGCGTGCCCGAGCGGCTCGCTTCGGTCGAGAATCGCATCGTCGCAGCATGCGAGCGGGCCGGTCGCGACCCTGCTGAGATCACCCTCCTCGGTGCGGCCAAGCGCCAGACCGGAGATCGAATCAAGGCCGCCTACGAAGCCGGACTCCGAAACTTCGGCGAAAACATCGTCCAGGAAGCTCTGGCCCACAGCCGACTTCTGACCGGCCCCGCGGTCACCTGGCATCTCATCGGACCGCTCCAGTCCAACAAGGTCCGCAAGGCCGTCGAGATCTTCGACTGGATCCACTCGGTCGATCGACTGAAGATAGCCCGGCGTCTGGATCGTGAAGCGAGCGCGACGGGCAAGTCCATCCGAGGCCTGCTGGAGGTCAACCTGGGCGACGAGTCGACCAAGCACGGTTTCGCCGTCGCCGAGCTCGACCACGTCGTGGCCGACCTTCGATCCCTGGAGCACCTCTCGATCTCCGGCCTGATGGCGATTCCGCCGGTCTCCAGCACCGAGGCCGAGGCGCGCCGCTGGTTTCGCCAACTGAGAATGCTACGTGACCGGCTGTTTCAAGGCGAGGCTTCTCTGTCGATGGGAATGAGCGGGGATTTCGAGATCGCCATCGAGGAGGGGGCGACTCACGTTCGGATCGGGAGTGCGCTGTTCGGGCCACGGGCTGAACGTCCCGCCCCTCAGGATCGAACCCCCGAGATCGGAGACTAGGAGCGCCGTCGTGAGTGACCTCATCATCACCGACCTCGCCGAAGTCGCGACGCCTACCGGCAGCGAGCCCCGGCGGGGCCGCCGGCAGGCATCGATCAAGCGCTACTCGAACGCCGTCGTTTGGTGCCGCGATGGCCGCATCGCGTTCGTCGGAGCCGCCGACGAGCTCACCGAGCGATTCGGTCCGCAGGCCGAGATCCCTCGGCTGAACGGCAACGGCGGCACCCTGATTCCGGGATTCGTCGATCCGCATACCCACCTGCCCTGGGCCGGAAGCCGCGAGCACGAGTTCGCCGACCGCCTGGCCGGCAAGACCTATCAGGAGATAGCCGCCGCCGGGGGCGGCATCCTAGCGACGGTGCGGGCGACCCGCGAGGTCGACGAGGAGGACCTCGTCAGGCTCGTGTCCCGGCGTATGGACCGAATGCTCGAATTCGGAACCACTACGGCGGAAGCCAAGAGCGGCTACGGACTCAACCTCGACGACGAGCTCAAGCAACTGCGGGCCATTCAAGTAGCGAGCAGTGGACATTCCGTCGACCTCGTTCCGACCCTTCTGGCCGCGCACGAAACACCTCCCGAGTACCGCGACCAGCGCGACCGCTATCTCGATCTGGTCTGTCAGGAGATCGTGCCACGGGTGGCCGAGCAGAAGCTGGCCGTTTTTTCTGACGTGTTCTGCGAATGCGGGGTCTTCACCCCCGAGGAGTCCCGCCGGGTTTTGGAGGCCGGCGTCCGCCACGGCCTGGCGCCACGCCTCCATGCCGACGAGTTCGTCGACTCGGGAGGTGCCCGCCTCGCTGCGGAGCTCGGCGCTCTTTCAGCCGATCATCTGATCGCGGTTTCCGACGCCGGCATCGAGGCTCTGGCCGACAGCGGAGTGACCGCCGTCCTCCTCCCGGGCACCAGCTTCTTCCTGATGAAGCACGACTACGCCCCGGCGCGCCGCCTGATCGAGGCCGGTGTCCCGATCGCGTTGGCGACCGACTGCAACCCGGGCTCTTCCCACACGGAGTCGATGCCCATGGTTCTGGTGCTGGCGGTGTTCGAGCTCGGCCTGTCGGTCGAGGAGGCCTTGACCGCCGCGACCCTCAACGCCGCCTGCTGCCTGGGGCTGGGTGAGGAAGTCGGCTCGATCGAGGTCGGCAAGCGGGCCGACCTGGTGCTACTCGACGCGCCCAACGCCTTCCACCTCGCCTATCACTACGGCATCAACCCGGTCGCCGCCGTGGTCAAGAACGGCCGAGTGGTGAAGAGCTAGTTGACCGAGTCGTCCCGGCTGGGCTCCGGCGCCTCGGCAAGCGGTCCGAAGTTCTTTTCGTAGCGCTCGAGGTTTTCGGCGAGCGCTCGCACGATCCGCTTGAGGTGGCCGGGGCTGGTCACCAGACGAGCGGTGACAATGGCCTGCGGCGGCACGGCATTGATGAAGTCGAGGATGAACTCCTCGCGGGTATGAGTGACCCGAAGAAGATTCGAGTATCGACCCTTGAGCTCCTCGTCGCTGACTTTGACATTGAGCCCCTTGACCTTCTCAGACATCGTGCTTCCTCCCGCGGTTCAAGCTAACTGACCGTCGGCACCCTGGACCATTTGACCCCGCCCTCGAACTGCCATTCGTGGCTCGGAAAATAGACGCCGACGCCCTGCTCCCGAGCGGTCATGGTGAAACTGAGAATCCTTCGCTGGTAGTCGTAGGCGTAGCCGTCGCGGGCGTGGACCGCCACATCCAATGAGTACTCACCCGGCGCCAGCCGAAGCTCCGGGCAAACGACCCGAACGGTTGCCCAGCCGTTTAGTGCGTCGGACTCGAAGCCCGCCAAGGTGGTGTTGGTGCCCCAGCACTCGACTCCTCGGAACGTAAAGATCCCGACACCGAAAACAAAGTCGTCGAGCTCCTGCTGTGCCTTCACTTGAATCTCGAACACGACTCTGTCTCCGGAATCGAAGTTGTAGCGCTCGGAGCCGTCGCGGTTCAGCATTCGGGCGGTCACAATCTCGGCCTCGCGGGTGCCCCAACGCAGAACCTCGGCCTCCGCATCCTCTTCCGGCTCTTCGGTTACCGCGCTTTTCGCCGAGTCCTCGGCGGTCTCGACCACGCCGGCGGACCCGACCTGAACCGCTTGCTCACGCTGCTCCTTTGCCTCTTGATGCACCCGGCCTTCGGCCTCGGCGACCGACTGTCGATAGGCGTTCACAACCCGTCGCGGGTCTCCGGTCAACCTTTCGCCCCCCCCTTCCAGCCAAAGACACCGATCGGCGAACTCCTCGACCAGGCTGAGCGAGTGAGTAACCAACAGAACGGTCCTACCACGGGCCAAGAACTCTTCGATCCTCCGGATGCATCGGTGCGCAAATGCTTCGTCGCCGACGGCCAAAACCTCGTCGACCAACAAGATGTCCGGATCGGTGTGAATGGCCACCGAGAAGCCGAGGCGTACGTACATGCCGGACGAGTAGTTCTTGACCGGCTCGTCCATGAACTTCTCCAAGCCGGAGAACTCGACGATTTCGTCATAGCGCCTGTCGATCTCTCGTCGCGAAAGGCCCAAGACCGCGCCGTTGATAAATACGTTCTCCCGCCCGGAGATCTCGGGATGAAACCCGGCCCCGAGCTCGATCAATGCGGCCACCCTGCCGTTGATCCTGATCTCACCCGCGGTGGGCTTGAGAATGCCCGCGACCATCTTTAGCAAGGTGGACTTACCCGAACCATTGGACCCTATGACCGCGAACGCCTCCCCGGGCTCGACGTTGAAGGAAAGTCCCCGGACCGCGGGAATCAATTCATCTTGGCGCAGACCGTCGGTCAGGCTGCGCTCCAGCAAAGCGCTCTTCAGGGTTCGAAGCTTGTAGCCCGCCGCCATTCGACGGTAGTCCTTTGAAACGTCACGGGCCTGGATCGCGAAACTCAAACCGCTTCCGCCAGACTGTCTGATAGCCGGCTGAATAGCCATGTCCCCAGGACCCAGGCAATCACGGCCCAGCCGATCATCTGCAGAAGAAGCAGCGGTTGCAGGGCGTCGCCTTTGAAGAGTGTCTCCTGAAAGGCAGTCGAGAAGGGCGCGAGCGGGTTCAGCCACCCGATCGCCCACTGTCCCGGTTTCCAGGGAATGAAACTCAGCGGGAAAAGGATCGGAGTGAGATAGAGAAGCACCGCCAAGACGTTGGTCAGGATGTCCTTGACGTCTTTGAAGTGGACGTTCAGCGCGGCAAGACCGAGGGTCAGCCCCCCGACCACCAGAAATTCCAAACCGACGATCAGGGGAAGCCATGCGGCCCCCCAGCCACTGACCGGGTAGCCGAGAAAGCGACCGATCAGGAGCCCGCCACTGAGCACCGGCAGTGCCAGCAAAAAGTGAACCAGATTCGACAGCACGAAGACCATGGGCAGAATCTCGGCCGGAAAGACCGCCTTTCGGATCAGGCCGGCACCCGCCAGCAGTGAGTCGGTCCCTTCGAGCAGCGAGGTGGACACCCAGACCCACGGAAACAACCCGCACATCAGGAACAGTGGATACGGCTTGGCGGCTCCCTCCGCGAACCTCGGGCTGAAGATGTAAGTGAAGACGAACGAGTACACCGCCAGCAGCAGAAGCGGATTCACCAAGGACCAGAAGAAGCCGAGGAAGGAGCCCCGGTAGCGGCCCTTGAGCTCGCGCACGACCAGCGTCCAAAGAAGGCCGCGGTAACGCAGCAAGCGTCGAGTTACATCCAGCATGTTGAACTTAGGGTAGACGAAACCGGGTCGGCCACGCGAAGCAGCCGATTCATTCTAGAGAAACAGCACCCGGTCAACCAGGGGCGTGCGCCTCGCCTATCCGGCGTTGCGGCGGCGCTGTGCCTCTTCGAGCCGGCGTAGCCTCTCCAGGAGCTGACGGCGCCGCTCTTCGATGTCCTTCTCGTAGTCCTTCAGATTCGTATCTTCGACGACATAGACGCGGGGAAACTTCTGAACATCGCCGCGCTCATCGAACTGAATCGTACCGGTCACGCCGGTGAAATCCCTCAGTCCCCGAACTTTCTTCCACACTTCGGTCGCCACCAGCTCGCCGTCCTTGAAGGCTTCGACCAGAACCATCACGGCGTCGTAGCCGTGGGCGGCGTAGAGATCGGGATTCAGACCGTATTTGCTGCGGAAGGCCTCGACGAACGCCTGGATCTTGGGGTCCTCGCTGGAGGCGTCAAAGGCGGCCTGGGTCAGAAAAACACCTTCGCCGGCTTCGCCGGTCTGCTCGATCGCCGCCGGAGCGGCAAAAGCCGAAGTCGTCAGGATCCGGTTTCGATACCCCTTGCTGCGAAGCTCGCTGATCATCATCCCGATATCCTCGGCAAAGGCGGCCAGGTAGACACCCGCGGGATTGAGTGCGATCACGCGGTCGATCAGACCGGAGAGGTCGGCTCCGGCCGGGTATTCGATCACTTCGATCACCTCACCGTCGTTGCGCTCGAACTCGGCCTGAAAAACCTCCTTGATGCCGCGGGCGTAGGTGTCGGATTTCGCCACGATCACGGCGGTTTCCATCTCGAGCTTGGCGGAAGCGAAGTTCCCCATCTTGGTGCCCTCGCGAGAATCTGAGGGAAACACCCGATAGAAGTTCTTCGAGATCCCAGTGAGCTGGGGATTCGAAGCCGAGGGTGAGATCAAGACCCGGTCGTAGCGATCCGCAACGGCCACCATTTCGAGCGCCTCGTCGGACATGACGCCGCCGATGACCGCCACCGCGCCGGCTTCGAATTCCTCCTTGAGCTTGGCGGCTGCCAACTCCGGGTTGCCTTCCGAATCGACCACCGTGAGCTCCAGCTGAAACGGCAGATCCGGATTGGCCCGGAGCTCTTCGTAGGCAAGCTCGACCCCCTTCTTGACCGCCTGCCCGTAAATCTCGAAAGAGCCCGTTATCGGGGTGATCACAGAGATCTTGATTGCCTTGTCCTTCTGGCAACCCAGAAGCGCCAGCGAAATTCCCAAGAACGCCAGGTATTTTCGAGTCATGGGCAATACTCCCGCAAGAAAATTGTGCTCCGCTCCACAATATCAACCTTTTCGGCAAAGTCCGCCCATCTCATGTTCAGACCTGCCGAAACCCCTGGCGGTTCCCCTCGATTCGACCCCGGGGAGCTACAATGGCCCTGATGACGGGGTCCCGCAAACTAACGCTTCGCTGTCCAGATTGCGAAAGCCGTCTCGTGATCGACCGCGAGACCGGCGAGGTACTGTTTCACAAGCCGAAGAAAGCCGCCCCGGCAGGGGGCCAAGACTTCGATCAACTGCTCGAGAAGCTCGACGAGGACAGGGTTCACGCCGAGGATCTCTTCGAGCGAGAGGTCTCGGCCCTCAAGAACCGGGACCGCCTCCTGGAAGACAAGTTCGAAGAGGCCCTCCGGGAGGCCAGGGAATCTCCAGAGGACGAGCCTCCCCCCCGCCCCTTCGATCTCGACTGAGCCCCGCCCCGGTCTCAGAACGAGCGGCTAGCCTGACCTTCTCACCAGCGTTCTTAGCGAGACGCCGGAAGTGTTTGAGGATGCAAGGCTTGCGACCGAGGCTGACGCAGGCGTACTCGACGTACGTCGAGGAAGCCGATGGGAGCGTAACGCTGCAGATTCAAGCATTTACGGCGTCGCAGCAGAAGGTTGGTGAGAAGGCCAGGCTAGAGCCTGAAGCTCAGATAGTACGACCTGCGCCCTCTGCTCACCACCAGCAGCAGGCCGCCGCGATCGAGCGCCCGCAGCACCTCGTGCGCCAACTCGTCGGTCGTCTCGACCGGTTGGCCGTTGGCGGCGAGTACCAGGTCACCTCTTTCGAGGCCTTTCCGATCGGCGGCCGACCCGCGTCGGACGCCGACGATCACCAATCGACCTTCAAAGGGCTCGACGAACAAACCGATCTGAGCTTCGAGATGGCTGATGCCGAGATCCGCAGGCGGAGTCTCGACCGGTAGGTCCAGAGCGCGCTGGCTGCCATCCCGCCAGATCTTGATCGGCACGCGGCTGCCAACGGCCACGGAATAGACAGCCGTCATTACGTCTTCCTTCGACGAAACCTTGCGGTCGCCAACTTCGAGCAACACGTCCGAGACACGAAATCCGGAGCGCGCGGCCGGCGATCCGGGATGAACCTGTTCGACGATGGCTCCGCGGTCGAGGGGAAGATCGTATTCCCGGGCTAGCTCTCGATCGAGGCTGACCAGTCGGAGCCCGGTCCAGATCGGCTGCAACGAGCCATAGCGCAGCAGATCGTCGACGACCCGGCGCACTCGATCGGCCGGGATCGCGAAACCGATGCCCTCCGCTCCGGCTACGATAGCGGTGTTGATTCCAATCACATCCCCTTCGAGGTTCACCAACGGACCACCCGAGTTCCCGGGGTTGATCGACGCGTCGGTCTGGAGAAAGTCCGTAAACAAGCGCTCGCCGGTCTCGGCCGGCACCGTTCGGCCACGCGCCGAAAGCACGCCGGTGGTGACGGTGTTCGAGAGGCCCAATGGATTGCCCAACGCGATCACCGTCTCACCGATCAGCAGGTCCGAGCTCGATCCCAGCTCGACGGCCGGCAGGTTCCGACCTGCCACTTTCAGCACGGCCAGATCCGAGTCTCTGTCGAAACCCAGAACTTCCGCCTCCAGCTCCCTGCCGGTACTCAGCGTCACGAGGATCCGGGAAGCTCCCTCGATCACGTGAGCATTGGTCACCACCGTTCCATTCGCGGCCACCACGAAGCCCGAGCCGAGAGACTCGACGCGGCGGCGGCGGCCGAAAAGCCGGCCGAAGAAGGGATCCGCCTGGCGAACGATCGCCTCGGCCGAGATGTTGACCACCGCCGGGGCGACCCGTTCGACGATCTCGACCACCCGTGTGCGTCGGGACTCAGCGGCCCAGGAGGGCTCGAGAGCTACCGCCAGCATCAGGCAGCCGAGCACGGCCGACTTCAGCTGCCGGATCATTCCCCGGCCTCCCGAACGGCGATCGGAGCCGCGAGGATTCGATCCGGTATGCCGAAGCTCTCCACCAGAGCTTCGGCCTCCGGGCGCACCTCTTGTGCTATCCGCGTGATCAGGTTTCGAATCGCTTTGGCCTTGGGGCCTTCGAAATAGCCGTTCGCCAAGAACCAACCGCGCCGTGTCTCGAGCCGCCAGAGGCAGAAAAGGCAGGCGAGGCGGTCCAGGATGTGGCCCAGTTCCCGGCCGCGATGGTCGGAGGCCGCCGCCAGAATCGCCTCTGCGACAACGCGCTCGACATGGGCTTCGGCCATCCTCAGTGCGTGATCCTGGCAGTCGTTGAACGCCTCGAACGTCTCCATACCGCGCTCGAGCCGGTTGCGCAGACGCTGGGCCAGCGTTTGGAGCAGCCGATTCTCTCGATATCGAAACGCACCGGCCAGAAACTCGAAGTCTTGAAGGTGCTCGTCGTCCGTCGTCCGAGTGACGACCGGGTTGAGCTCCGAAACCGCCGCTATCGCCTTCGACGCCATCAGCTTGACCAGGCCGCCCAGCCTCAGGTCGGAGAACTGGTGGCGATACTCGGTCAGTCGCGACTTCGCGACCAGCAGCATCAGAACCGTGTTGTCGCCTTCGAAGGTGGTAAAAGCATCGGTATCGTCGCGCAGCCGACAGATGCGGTTCTCCACCAGGTATCCCTGTCCTCCGCAGGCTTCCCGGCACACTTGCAACGTCTCGACGTTGAACCAGGACGCATAGGCCTTGAGGCCGGCGGCGAAGGTCTCGGTCTTGCGAGCCTCGTCGCCGGCAGCCAGAAAGCGCCGAACCAGGCGCTTGTGGGCAAAGTCGATCGCAAACACGGCCGCCAGACGCGGCAGGAGTTTTCTTTGATGGGCTTTGTAGTCCAGCAACAGGGTTTCGGGACGCCCCGCGGCTCCGAACTGCCTGCGCCGAGTCGCGTAGCGGATAGCAATTGCGAGGCCGGTTTTGGCCGACGCTATCGAGGCTCCGGCCACGCTGATCCGCCCACCCACGAGAGTGCCGAGCATAGTGAAGAAACGCTTCGAAGAGCTGGCGATGGCGCTCGAATACTCGCCCTCGGCGCTCACCGAGGCGAACCGATCGAGCAGATTCTCGCGCGGAATGCGCACCTCGGTGAAGGTGATCCGGCCGTTGTCGACCCCGTTGAGCCCCTCTTTCCGGCCACAATCCTCGATGGCCACACCGGGCAGCACTTCCCCGTCTTCGCCCCGAATCGGAACCAGAAACGCGTGCACCCCGAAGTCGTCCTCGCCGAGACGGAGCTGAGCGAAGACCGTCGCCATCTTGCCGTCGACCGCCGCGTTCCCGATCCAGTCCTTTCGATCGCCCGGGGTCGGGGTCGTGATCACGAACTCTCGCCGCTCGGAGTCGTAGCGAGCGACCGTTTCCAGTTCCTGAACGTTGGAGCCGTGTCCGGTTTCCGACATCGCAAAGCAGCCCGGCAGGGACATGTTGCCGATCGACTCGAGATAGGCGCGGTGATGTCGCTCGGTTCCAAGCTGCAAAACACTGCCGCCGAAGAGTCCGAACTGGACGCCGAATTTCACCAGGAGGCTGGAGTCATGATGAGCCAGAGTCTCGAAGACCGCGATGAAAGCCCCCAGATCGTCGGCTCCGCCGTAGGCTCCGGGAAAGCTGAGAGCCCCGAGCCCCTCTTCGGCAAGCCGCCGGCACCAGCGAGTCACCAGGCGGCGATGAGACGCGCGATCCATCTCCCACTGGTAGTGGAACTCCGACTCGCTCAAGAGTTGCCGAACACGGTCGCGAACGGAAGCGTAGGGCGCATCCAGTGATTCCTGCAGAACCGATGGTGAGAATGAAGCCCGTTCACGCTCGGGCTCCCCTTCCGGCGCCGGGCGAGCCCCGCTCAGAAGCTCGCGCGAGGCTTCGGCTCCGGCGAGCCCCACCGCCGCTTCGAGGTCGGCCAGAGTGGACTCCACGACCGGGTCGGCGGCCATCGTGCGCCCGTCGAGGTCTTTCTCCACCAGATGGCAGCCTAGACCGGCCAGGGTCAACTTGGCGTCGTCGGGCAGCGCCGGCGCGATCTGACGGATCGTCCTCAGAATCGCCGCCAGCTCTCTGGGCGATGGCGGGTCGGCCGGATCGAGCCAGCCGGCCAGACGTCTTCGGCACCCCGGGTCGAGACCTCCTTGCGAGGCGACCTGCTCTGCGATTGCCTCGATCTCGCCGCTACTGAGCTCGCCGTCGGCCCAGGCGACATAGATCAGCGGTAGAAATGGCAGTAGAGGCCGATCCTGCACGAGCTCATCGATCGAATGCGCACGTTTCGAATCGGGCTGCTGGTTCAATGTCTTGCTCCTCGCATCGCCTCGGGAGAACTACCGAGAGTCGCCGATTCTGGCTCTTTCGCGATCTGCGCGCTCCCCGAGCTTTTCGAGTTGCTCCTCCATCTGCAATCTGACCTCGATGTCCTCGGTCTGGGATATCGCCCGGTCGAAGAGCTCGAGCCCTTCGTCCCAGCGACCGTCGGCGAGCGCGGCCCGCGCGGCCAGCAAGAACTCGGCCCGTCGAATCTCGCGTCGCACCCTCTCTTGAAGCTCGCGCTCGGCCAGGACGGCGAGCGGGCCTTCGAGAAGGGCGCGGGCACGGTCCGTCGAGCCCATCTTCAGGTTGAGTCGAATCAAGGTGTGAACGATTTCGACCCGCGTCGGAAGAAGCTCTCGGGCGCGCTCACCGAAGACCAATCCGTCTTCCGCCTCGAGTCCCTCGAACAGATGAACAAAGGCCAGCATGACTTGAGCCTCGGCGTAGGACGGCTCGAGAACCGTTGCGGCGAGAAAGGCGGTCTTGGCCTCGAGAGCCAGCTCCTCCGGACGTCCTGTCTCGTCCCGGCGTGCGAGCTCCAAGCGCCGCAAGAGATGACGGCCGTAGCGTAAGTACGACCGTGCCGAGCGGGGTCCCAGGGCAAGGGCCTGGTCGAACAACACACCCGCTTCCTCGATTCTGCCCTGATCATCCCTGACACCTGCAAGCCCGGCCAACGCTTCCGCGCTTTCGGGCTCGTGAGCCAGCGCCAGGTCGAAGAGCTCCTCGGCGTGCCGTTCATGACCGAGCCGGGCGGCCAGTTCCCCCAGCACCGTCAGGACCGTGCTCGGCGAGGCCGCAGTTTGTTCGATCCCGATATGGCCGAGATCCTCGAGCGCCAGGCTCGTCGTCGGCAGCGACTCGGCCACGACGTAACGGCGCAGCTCGGATTCGAGCTCGCGCCCCGAAACTCCGAGAACCGAAAGCAAGCTCTCGCTGCGATCGGAACCCGACGCCACCTCTTCGAGGTAGGCCGCAAGCAGGTCCGCGCCTCGAGGCCTCGAGAGGAGATAGTGCGTGAGACCCCACGATACGGCATAGAACCGGCCTGCGCTTCCGAGAGAGTGGATCGGAGCGTCCCGAGCCTCTCCGACGACCTCCAACACTGACACGTCCCGGTTCTGCCGCCACCAGCGCAAATGACGGTCCACGGGACGACCGATCACCGCAAACCCGCTCTCGACACCGAACGTGCTGTAGTACTCGGCAAGGCCCTCGTTCAACCAACGAGGCACGCCCGGGAGATTCTGGTTCACGATGTGATGCACGTACTCGTGGATGATGATGCCCAGACCGCCGCTCATCCTCGGGTCGGCGTTCAAGGTTATGAAGTTGCCGTCTCGGTGGCCGAGGAACTGGCCCAGTATCCGAGTGCTCGTCGAATCGCTCTCCGACTTGAACGGCGCGTACGAGTCGGCATCGCGAAACGCGACGATCCGGGTCGGAACCGGAAAGCTCGAGTCGATCCCCGGTGCGAGTTCGTTGAAAGCCCTCCGGAAGCGCTCGAGATCCAGGAGAATCTCGGTACTGAGCTCCGGGTCGCCGTTGCTCAAGAGCCGGAACGAGGCCGACTCCAGGTTCTGCCAGCCCTCGGGATCGAGATCGGCACGAACCGGCGTCGAGACCAGTGCCACGAGCACTAGACAGCCGGCTGACAAGGGGACTCGTTTCGCCTGGACTGGCCGCATCGGACTTACGAAAAAAGGACGAGCAGAATGCTCGCCCGAGCAGATACCAGTTTAACATCGACAGCCGAACGGAGATCCGAGCTTCTTCCCCATGGGTTCAGCCATCATTCACGCCGAGCTCCTGCTGCCGGACGACCTCTGCTCGTTTGACACCGTCTCCGAGCTGGAAGAGCCTCTCGATCGGCGTCTGATCGCGGCCGGAGCCGGCGAGGTGCTCGGTGGCGGTATCGGATCCGGTTGGTACCGCTTCGACCTCGAGCTGACCGACTACACCGCGGCGATCACACTCTTGTCGGAATGGGCGCTCGACCTCGGGCTCCCCGAGGGCTCCTGCCTGCGCCGCAAGGGCGAAGCGGCAGCTACCGTGCTGGTTGCCGAGCCGGACTGACTCTCAAGCCGCGGGGAACCTGCTCCGGGCCGATTCCCAAGCTACGAGGGCCTGCTTGCGCGTCACTCCCCAGCGATAGTTGCCCAGAACGCCGCTCTTGCGAATCACCCGGTGACAGGGAATCAAGTAGGCCACCGGGTTGGCCGCGACCGCGCTCCCCACCGCGCGGGTGGCTCCGGGACGACCGGCCGCGTTGGCCACGGTTTCGTAGGACACCAGGCTTCCTCGAGGAATTCCCAGTAGAGCCTTCCAGACCGCGAGCTGAAAGTTCGTGCCGCTCACCCTCACCAGAATCTCGCTGGCGTCGTCGCTCGGCTCGAAGATCCGTCCGGCCAACTCGCCGGTGTGTGCTTGATCTCGGGTGATCGCTGCCGCAGGCCACGATCGACTCAGCTCGGTGATCTCCTGGCGCTCACTGCCGTCCACGAACGCCAACCGGCAGATGCCTCGACCGCTGGCGGCCAGAAAGACCCGGCCGAACGGGCTCGCGTGAACTCCGAAGACGAGCTCGAGGCCGTGCCCCCCGCTCTTGTACTCACCCGGAGACATCGCCTCGAGCTTGACGAAATGATCGTGCAGCCTGCCCGGACCGGAGAGGCCCACCGCCAGGCTGGTGTCGAGGACATTGATGGACCGATCGAGCAAATGCTTGGCATGCTCGACCGTCAGAAACTCGAGAAACCTCTTCGGGCTGACTCCGGCCCAACGCTTGAACAGGCGCTGGGTCCGGTTGCCGCTCAGCCCGACGGCATTCGCGACCTCGGCCAGTTTGGGTTGTTCCTCGACACGCTCGGCGAGAAAGCCGATTGCGCGCTCGACTCGCGCGTAGTCAGTGGATCGTTGTTCCGTCATCATGCCCGTACCCTAGCCGCGCCCGGAACACCGGGCCACCCGTTTCTTGCCTTCATCGATTCCAGCCGACGACCAGCAGAACTCCCGACACCGCCACCACGATCAGAAGAAGCCAACGGACGAAGCGAGCGCCGCGCTCGGTCGCGAGGCGCGTCGCCCACCAGGCGCCGGCCATGTTGCCTATCCCCAGCGTCAGGCCCGGCAGCCAGGAAACCTGGTCGTGGCGGATGAACACGGCGAGCGCGAAGACCGTGAAGCACAGGACAATCAGGACCTTGATCGCATTGGCGCGCACGAGATCATAGCCGGCGCCCAGGACCAGGCACACAAGCAGGAAGATCCCCACTCCAGCCTGAATGAAGCCACCATAGACCCCGACCAGGAAGAGCCCGACCCACAACGCCCAACCATGGCCGGGCAGATCCGACTGTCGACCCACTAGCCAGCGTTGCGGCCGAAATGCGATGACCGGCAGCAGCAGCAAAAACAGGGCGCCGATCGTGCGCCGCAGAATCTCCTCGTCCAGGTCCACCGCCAGGCGCGCCCCAACGATCGCACCAAACACGGCGGGCAAGGCCAGCCAGCCACTCTTGCGGATCTCCAGAACGCCGAAGTCTCTAAATCGCGACACCGCGACCACGTTCTGCATCAGAATCGCCAGCCGATTCGTGCCATTGGCCACGGTCGGCGGCAGACCGAGGAAGATCAACGCCGGCAGCGTCACCAGAGACCCGCTGCCGGCGAGCGTGTTGACGAAACCGGCCACGAATCCCGCCGCGATGAGAAGAGGATAGGCGTAGCCCGGCATCCGCTTAGTTACTCGACTCGACTCTCACCGGTGTTACTCTTCCCCCGCTTCCGAAGTCTACCTTCGGCGGAACCAACCGTCGGCCGTTATGCGGCGGCCGAGTTGAAGACAGAAGGAGTTCGATCGATGGCGAGCGGCGCAGCAGGATCCGGGACAGCATGGCTGATCTTTGCCCTCATGACGGTGGCGACCTGGGGTCTCTATGGCCTCTTCTTGCACGAAGGCCAAACCTCGATGGGCGATCCGACCCTGGGGCGCTACAAAGCGTTTCTCTTTGTCGGCGTGGCCTATTTCATTACCGCGATCGTCGGTCCCCTGGTTATCCTGGCGACGAGCGGGACCGACTGGAGCTTCCCTGGCAAGGGCATGGTCTGGTCTCTCTTGGCAGGGCTGGTTGGCGCCGCGGGCGCCTTTTGCGTGCTCCTGGCCTTCGGCGCCAAGGGCAGTCCGGCCGTGGTCATGTCGATCATTTTCGCGGGCGCGCCGGTGGTGAACGCGATCGTCGCCCTGCTCTGGCACCCCCCCGCCGGCGGACTTGGAGCCCTACGTTGGCAATTCGTGCTCGGCATTCTGCTCGCCGCGCTGGGCGGATTCATGGTCACGAAGTACAAGCCCCCGCCGGGAGCTGCCACCCATGCGGCGCAAGCGCCGCTGCCGGTGACCGCCGACAAGGCACCCTGACCCGGTCGCCCGCACTTTCCGGGCTCACCCTTCGAGCAGCATACCCACCAGCAACCGCTCGCGTGGGCGGTTGTCGAAATTGAGCATAACGATCTGCTGCCAGGTGCCCAGCGCCAGCGCTCCGGATCGAACCGGAACCACGAGCGAGGTTCCGAGTACGGCCGAGCGCAGGTGGGAGAAACCGTTGCCGTCGTGCCAGCGTTCATTGTGCGCATAGTGACCGGTCGCCGGCGCCAGCCTCTCCATAGCTCGCTCGAGATCGGCCAGGGCTCCGGACTCGTACTCGATCGTGGTGATGCCGCCGGTCGAGCCGACCACCTGTAGGCAAGCCACTCCATTCTCACAGCCGGACTCGGCTACCCAGCCGGCCACCGTGCCGGTCACGTCGGTGTGCCCGAAAACCGCCTCGAGCGGAAACCTCGTTTCGAAAGCTCTCATTCTGCTTCCCCAGGAAAAAGTAGCACTTTGACGCAACCGGCTTCGCGCCGGTCGAAGCGCCGGTAGGCGTCGACCGCATCCTCCAGGCGGATTCGGTCGCTGACGATGCCGGCGATATCGAGCTCGCTATCCCCTGCCAGCTGCAGTGCCTCGTCCATGTAGGAGCGCACCGGGCATCGACCCGCCCGGTACGTCAGATTATTGTCGTAGGCCTCGCCGGGGGAGAAAGCGAACTCGGACTCGGTGTGAACCCCGGCGGCGGCAAGCGTCCCACCGGAGCGCAGAAGGTCGACGCCGAGCCGCGTCGCCTCCGGCGAGCCGACCATCTCGAGAACACAGTCCACGCCCCGGCCTCGGGTTGCGTCATCGACGTGAGATCGAACGGTCCCGCCTGGATCGAGAGCTTCGGCTCCGAAGGCCTCCGCCAATCGCCTGCGCTCGGGCACCGGCTCGATCGCGAGAACCTTGCCGGCGCCGCGATGGCGACAAGCGACGATGGCCATCAAACCCACAGGGCCGCACCCTATGACCGCGGCGACCGAGCCCTCTCCCACCCCCGCCATGTCGGCGGTAAAGAGACCGGTCGAGAGAATATCGCCGGCAAAGAGCGCGGCCTCGCGGGGGGTTTGATCCGGCACGACCGCCAGGGTCGTGTCCGCAAGGGGTACGCGCACGTATTCCGCCTGCCCGCCGTGCAGCCCGCGGCCCTTCTCGATCCAGCCGAAGAGCTCGCCCTTCTCGCAGCGAGCGGTCAAGCCCTCCGCACAGAAAAAACAAACCCCGCAGCTGGTGGTGAAAGGGGCGACAACCCGGCTCCCCGGCCGGAGCAGCCGGAGACCCTCTCCGCACTCGACCACCTCTCCCAGAAACTCGTGCCCCATCACCGTTCCGGACTCGATGCCGATCTCGTTGCCGCGATAGGGGTGGAGATCGGACCCGCAGATGGCCGAAAGCTCGACCTTCACGATCGCGTCGGTAGCGCTCTGCAGCACGGGTCGTGCAACCTCCTCGAGGCGCACGTCGAACGGAGCGTGGAACACGACCGCTTTCACGTCGAGGATTATGACCGAAGAGAGAGCGCACGGCCGGGCAGGTACCGGCCCTGCCGATTCGATAAGATGCCGCCTCGTGGCGGCATGCGTCCTGCACCCGTCGTCCCCTTCTGAAGCGAGGAAATGCCGAAATGCCGATGAAATCTGCAATGAACCTCTGTCTTCGCCGGAGCGCCGTCTTGACGGCGTTGCTCATCCTATCGATGCTGGGCTGTGCCTCGACGGCACCGATGACCGACTCTCCCGGCGCGCCGGCAGCTAGCGCCATGGCCGAGCCGACGACGACGGAGGCGGTCGCAAAGGGTCCTTCCAAGTCCCCCGGTGACACGGAGTGGATGAAATGGGCCAACTGGAGGGGTCCCTGGCGCAACGGCGTCAGCCCGGAGACCGATCTCATCTCGTCCTGGTCGGTAGACGGCGAGAACCTGCTCTGGAGGGTTCCCTGGGTCGGAAGATCGACTCCGATCGTCCTGCCCGGCAAGGTCTGCGCCAACGGCAGAGTCGGCGAGGAGATTCGTCGCCAGGAGATCGTAGCGTGCTTCGATACCGCCACCGGCGAGCAGCTCTGGGAACACCGATTCAACGTCTTTCACACCTCGGTACCCTGGACTCGCGTCGGTTGGGCCCATATCACCGGCGATCCGGAAACCGGCTATCTGTACGTGCAGGGGGTCGGCGGCATCTTTCTGTGCCTCAACAGCGCCACCGGAGAGGTGGTCTGGTCTCGGCGCCTGATCGAGGAGCTCGGCTTCATGGAAGGCTACGGCGGTCGCACCCAGACGCCGTTCGTCGACGGCGACAAGATCATCGTGACCTTTTCGAACACGTCCTGGGGTCCCGAGGGCAAGCCGCTGCATCGTTTCCGGGCCTTCGACAAAAGGACGGGCGAGCTGCTCTGGGTGTCCCAGCCGGCGCCTTCCCAGGCGGATAAGAACACGCAATCGACGCCCAATCTGCTCGTGGTCGACGGCCGGCGTCTGATCGTTGCCGGCAACGGCGGCGGCGGAATCTACGCGGTCGAGGCCGAGACCGGCGAGCCGGTCTGGGGTTTCCAGCTTTCCAAGCGCGGTATCAACAGCTCCGTCCTCGTCGACGGCACCCGGGTTTTCGTCTCACACAGTGAAGAGAACGTGGACGAAGCGACCATGGGCCGGGTGGTCGCGATCGACGGCACGGGCACCGGAGACGTCACCCAGACCCACGAAATCTGGCGGGCTGCCATCTCGGCCGGTTTCACCACCGCGGCCCTAGCCGAAGGAGTTCTCTACGTCGTCGACAATTCGGCCAATCTCCATGCTCTCAACGCGGACACCGGGGAAGAGCTCTGGGAGCTCAGCATCGGCCGGGTCGGCAAGGGTTCTCCGGTGTGGGCCGACGGCAAGCTCTATCTGACCGAGGTCAACGGCAGAGTCGTGATCGTCGAGGCGGGCGAGACCGAGGGCACGATTCTCGATGTCGAAGAGATCAAGATGCCCGACGGGCGCACCGCCGAGATCTACGGCTCGGTGGCAATCGCCGACGGCCGAATCTTCTTCACCACCGAGGAAGGTCTCTACGCGATCGGGGACCCGGAGGCGGCATCCGCCTCGGCGGCTCCGGTCGAGAGGGTAGGCGCCGAGATGGCAAGCGAAGCCATGGGCCATCGCGCACCGGCCAAGTTGCGCGTGATCCCTGCCGAGGTCTATCTGCGCTCGGATGAGACCGCGGACTTTCGTGCCATGACCTTCGATCCCTTGGGCCGGCCCCTAGGCGAGCAAGAAGCGACCTGGAGCCTGACAGGTCTGACAGGCACGGTAGATAGCGACGGTGTCTACACTCCCGATCCGGGGGCCGCCTCGGACACCGGTATGATCGTAGCCCGGGTGGGCGACCTCGAGGCCAAAGGGCGAATCCGGGTCCTGCGCTACCTGCCGCTCGAGGAAGATTTCGAATCGACCGAGCCCGGCTCGCGTCCGTCCTACATGATGGCCTATCTGGCCCGGTTCTCGGTCACCGATCTGAACGGTAACCGGGTACTCACCAAAGGACCGTCGCCGATCAAGATTCACCGCCACATCACCTTTCTCGGTCACCCCGCCGAAACCGACTACACGATCGAGGCCGACATCATGGGTACCAAGAACCGGCGGCGAATGCCGGACATCGGCCTGATCAACTCCGGTTATACCCTCGATCTCCTTGGCGATCATCAGCGAGTCCAGGTGCGCTCTTGGCAGGCCGGCCTGCGCATGATGCAGCAGATCGACTTCGCCTGGGAGCCGGACGTCTGGTACCGGATGAAGTTCGAGGTCCGCGCGCAGAACGGCGAGGCCCTGGTGCGCGGCAAGATTTGGCCCCGCGGCGAAGACGAGCCCAGCGGCTGGACGCTCTCGGCTACCGACCCCTTGCCGATTCCATCAGGTGCCCCGGGACTCTCCGGTTTTTCCCCCACACCGCTCTACTACGACAACATCCGTGTCATGAGGAACAACTAACCATGAAAAAGACATTCTCACCCCTTGCAATGCCGGCCCTTGCAGTTCTTCTGGCCGCGCTAGCGGCTCCCGCGTCGGCGGCCGACGACGTCGCCATGTTCGGGGGCACGCCGTCACGCAACATGGTGTCCGATGAAACCGGCTTGCCCGGCAGCTGGGACCTCTCGACCGGCGAGCACGTGCTCTGGCGCCAGCCGCTTGGCACCCAGAGCTACGGCGGACCCGTGGTCGCCGGCGGCAAGATCTTCGTCGGCACCAACAACGAGGGCCGCCGCAATCCCAAGCTCGAAGGCGACCGCGGTAACGTCATGGCGTTCGACGCCATGACCGGCGAGTTCCTCTGGCAATCCGCTCACCCCAAGCTCCCGGCCGGCCGTGTTCACGACTGGCCTCTTCAGGGAGTGTGCTCGGCGCCCTACGTCGAGGGTGATCGCCTCTACTACGTCTCCAATCGGGCCGAGTTCATCGCCGCCGACACCGAGGGTTTCCGCGACGGCGAGAACGACGGCCCGATCACCGACGAGGTCAACAAGAGCGAAATCGACGAGGACGTCATCTGGCGACTCGACATGATCGAAGAGCTCGCGGTGTTCCCCCACAATCTCGCGGTCGGCAGCGCGCTCGCCGTGGGCGACATTCTCTATGTGGTCACTGGAAACGGGGTCGATGAAGGTCATATCAACGTCACCTCGGTGCGAGCTCCGAGCTTCATCGCGGTCAACAAGAACACCGGCAAGGTGGTCTGGGAGTCCGACCTCCCAGGAGAGAGCATCCTTCACGGCTCCTGGTCGAACCCCGCCTACGGCGTCATCGGCGGCAAGCCGCAGGTGGTCTTCCCCGGCGGCGACGGCTGGCTGTATTCGCTCGACCCTAAAGACGGCTCCCTGATCTGGAAGTTCGACGCCAACCCCAAGGGCTCCACCTGGGAGCTCGGTGGCTCCGGCACCAAGAACAACATCATCTCCACGCCGGTGATCCACAAGGATCGGGTCTACATCGGGGTCGGCCAGGACCCCGAGCACGGTGAAGCGCCGGCCCACTTCTGGGTCGTCGATGCCACCGGTAGCGGAGACATCACCGGGTCCGGCGTGGTCTGGCACCGGGGCGGTACCGACTTCAACCGCACGATGTCGACCGCCGCAATCGCGGATGGCATTGTCTACATAGCGGATCTCTCCGGGTTTCTCTACGCTCTGGATGAGGACACCGGCGAGCACTTCTGGACCTACGATGCGTTTGCGGCGATCTGGGGCTCGGCGTTCGTCGCCGACGGCAAGGTCTATCTGGGCGACGAGGATGGCGACGTCGTCGTGATCAAGGCCGGCAAAGGCAAAGACGGCGAGCCGGAAGTTCTGGACGAGCTCAACATGGGCAGCGCCGTCTATACGACCCCCTTGGCCAAGAACGGCGTTCTCTACGTCGCCAGCCGGAACAAGCTCTTCGCGCTCAAGCAAGGCGCGAAGGAGAAGACTCCGCCCGGCGAAGAGCCCGCACCCTGAGACCAAGAGAAAACCATGAACGTCGCACCCGGAGGCAATCTCGAAGCGCGAGCTCAAGAGGCTCGCGCCGCGCTCGACGCCCACGTGCGCGAGATGATCGCCTGGCACTTTTCTCCCGACACCGGGAGCCCCTTCTGGCTCGACTACGCTCGCAAGCTACCCTTCGATCCGCGCGAGAAGATCCAAAGCTATGACGGCCTGAAGCACCTCGGCCATTTCGAGGACGAATGGCTGCGCGGCGGTCCGGTTCGGCGCTGGCTCCCCAAAGGGCTCGAAGGTGAGCCGCTCTACGTTTTCGAGACCGGCGGGTCCACCGGGCTTCCCAAGACTCGGCTCAACATTCAGGACTTCCGCATTGACTATTCCCAGTTCAGCGAGACGCTCTCCGACGAGACCTTCCCAAAAGGGTCGGACTGGCTGATGCTCGGGCCGTCTGGCCCTCGCCGGCTGCGGCTCGCGATCGAGCACCTGGCCCAGGTCCGCGGCGGCCTGGCGTTTCACGTCGACCTGGACCCGCGCTGGGTCAACAAGATGATCAAGGCCGGCAAGCATCAGGACCTCGAAGATTACAAGGAGCACGTGGTCGACCAGGGCCTCAAGATCCTCCGCGGTCACGACAACGTCAAGTGCCTGTTCACGACGCCCAAGCTGCTCGAAGCGCTGTGCGAGAAGATCTCGCTTGCCAAGGCGGGGATCACCGGTATCTTCTGCGGCGGCACCGAGATGAACGCGCAGTTTCATCGCTTTGCCCGCGAGGAGCTCGTGCCCGGCGTCGACTTCGTGCCCACCTATGGCAACACGCTCATGGGCCTGGCCTGCTCGAAGCCGTTCGACCCGGAGACCAAGGACTACACGATCACCTATTATCCGCCCCATCCGCGCGCGGTTTTCAAGCTTGTTGATCCCGACGACCCCGAGCGGGTGGTCGAGTACGGCGAAACCGGCCGAGTCATGCTGACCACCCTGACGAAGGACTTCTTCATGCCTCGTTTCCTCGAACGCGACGAAGGCGAGCGCACCGAGCCGATCGACCTCTACCCCTGGGACGGCGTCTCCAATCTGCGTCTTTTCACGCGCTTCGAAGAATCCGTCGTCGTCGGTGTCTATTAACGGCTCACCCCTCTCGGAGACCCGAACGATGCTCCATATTCCGCTCTTACGCGCCGGCAAGACCTACCGAAGCCTGAGCACCAGTGTTCTGGGTCACCTGTCAACCGGTGAGCCGGTGGCCGAAATCAGCCAAGCCAACTCCGGCCTGATCGCCAGAGACCTGGCCGAAATCGCTCGCGCTCGCCGCGAGCTCGAAAGCCTGACCACGCGCGAACTGGTGGAGATCTCGAAGAAAGCGGGTACGCTCTTCGCCGAGGCCGACCTGCCGCTGGGAGACTCGACTCAATCAGCGGACGACTACGTGCTGCAGACCTCGGTCACAACCGGGCTACCCCAGAGCATGGTGCGGGCCAACATGGCGAAGGCCCGGTTTGTCCTGGAAGAGATGGAGACCGTACTCGGAGGGCTCACTCGGGGACTCGACCTCGACATCCTGGACCAGGGCTTCGGCGAACAGGGCGGACGCATGGTCTCCTACCGCCGCGAGACCGACGCGTTGGGAGCCGTGCTGCCGTCGAACTCTCCCGGTGTGCACTCCCTCTGGCTGCCGGCGATTCCACTCAAGACCGCGCTGGCTCTGAGACCCGGAAGCCGTGAGCCCTGGACTCCGTTCCGACTCGCCCAAGCGTTCATTGCCGCCGGCTGCCCGGAAAGCGCCTTCCACTACTACCCCTCCGACCACGCCGGTGCAGGGCAGATCCTGCTGCGCACCGGGCGCTCGATGTTGTACGGAGACCGGGCGACCGTCGACCCCTGGCGCTCCGACCCGGCGGTCCAGATCCACGGCCCGGGCTGGAGTAAGGTCGTCTTCGGAAACGACGCGGCCGGCACCTGGTCGGACCACCTCGAGCTCATGGTGGCATCGGTCGCCGACAACGGCGGCCGCTCTTGCATCAACGCTTCGGGGGTGTGGACACCGGCCAACGGACGTGCGATCGCCGACGCCATCGCCAGAGAGTTCGCCGAGATCGAAGCCCTGCCCCTGGACCATCCCGAGGCGCGGCTGGCCGCTTTTCCGAGCCGAAAGGCCGCCGAGAGCCTGTCCTCGGTCATTGATTCACAACTCGCTCGGAGTGGCGCCGAGGACATGACCGCCCGCTACCGCTCGGGCTCCCGGGTGACCGAGGTCGAAGGCTGCTGGTTTCTTTTGCCAACGGTCGTGTACTGCGAGGATCCGGAACACCCGCTGGCTTCGGCCGAGTACCTCTTTCCCTTCGCCTCGGTCGTCGAGGTGCCGCAGAACGAGATTCTGGACAAGATGGGCCCCAGCCTGGTTGTCACCGGTTTGACCGAGGACGCCGAGTTCCGCCGCGACCTTCTGACCTCGACCCATGTCGAGCGGCTCAACCTCGCGCCGATGCCGACCAGCAAGGTGGCTTGGGACCAGCCGCACGAAGGCAACCTCTTCGAGCACCTATACCGGCAGCGCTCCTATCAGGGCGTGGCTTAGCCACTCGAGCATCGGATGATGAACTCGACGGTCGAAGCCTGGTCGGGTGAGCTGGCCGGAGTCCGGGTCACGACCGGCGCGGGTAGCCTGGAGCAGCTCGGCAAGGAGGTGTCGGCTCTCGGCGCGACCCATGCACTGCTGATCACCGACCCGGGGCTTGTGCGAGCCGGACACGCTGAACGCGCCCACGAGGCGATTCGCAGCGCCGGCCTCGGAGCCTCGACTTTTACCGAGGTCCATGAGAATCCGTCGACCGAAGACGTCACGCGAGGTGTCGAGGCAGCTCGATCGTCCGGGGCGGACGCGCTCGTGGCCCTCGGCGGCGGCAGCGCCATGGACTGCACCAAAGGGACCAACTTCGTCCTGACCAACGGCGGCGAGATGTCGGACTACTGGGGCTATGGCAAGGCCTCCCTGGAGATGCTGCCGATGGTGGCCGTTCCGACAACCTGCGGCACCGGCAGCGAAGCGCAGTCCTACGCCCTGATCTCCCAAGCCGGTAGCCGTCGAAAGATGGCCTGCGGAGATCCCAAGGCCCTTTTCCGAGCCGTAGTCCTCGATCCCGAGCTCACGATCAGCGCTCCGAAATGGGTGCGGTCGGTGTCGGGCTTCGATGCCGTTGCTCACGCGGTCGAGAGCCTGGTCACCACCCGCGCCACCGAGGTGTCGAAAGCCCTGTCCGAGCGCGCCTACGAGCTTCTGGATGGTGCTTTCGAGCAGGTGCTGGGCGATAAGCCGCGGATCGAGCCCCTGGGCCGTATGCAGCTCGGGGCCCACCTGGCCGGCGCCGCCATTGAGAAATCCATGCTCGGGGCGGCTCATGCGGCGGCGAATCCGTTGACCGCCCGCTGTCGAATAACTCATGGAGAGGCCGTGGCGCTGATGTTGCCTCACGTGGTTCGCTTCAATTCCGAGGCGGCCGAAGAGGCTTACGCTCGGCTTCTACCCGGAGGCTCCCGAGCATTGGCAAGGCGACTCGAGACCCTCCGCCACCGCGGCGGCCTGGCCAAGTGCTTGCAGGACCTAGGGGTTGCGCGAGACACTCTCGGCTCGCTGGCCCGACTCGCGATCGAGGAATGGACCGGCAGTTTCAATCCCCGGCCCGTCACCGAACGAGATTTCATCAAACTCTATGAGCAAGCCTATGCATAGGAAACCTTTGGCGACCGTTACCTGCGGTTCGGCCTTCATCGCGCTCATCGCCTGTCTCGCTCTCGCCCAACCCGCCGGCGCCGAGTGGACTCAGTTTCGCGGTGGCCCCTCGCTCACCGGGGTCTCATCCGAAACCCTCACCGCCGAGCTTGAGCCACTGTGGAGTTTCGAGGCAGGCGACGCGATCGAATCCACCGCCGCCATCGCCGGCGGCCGGGTCTTCGTCGGCTCGCTCGACGGCTCGCTCTACGCGCTCGATCTGGCCGACGGCTCGCTCACCTGGCGCTACGAGACCGGAAACGAGATCAAGTCCTCGCCGTCGGTGAACGGCGGTGTGGTCTACTTCGGTGACGAGGCCGGTGTCTTTCACGCCGTCGGCGCGGCGGACGGCAAGCCCCGCTGGACGTTTCAGACCGACGGCGGCATCATCTCCTCGGCGAATTTCTTCGGCGATCTGGTTCTCTTCGGATCCTACGACCAGTTTCTCTATGCCCTGGATAGAAAGTCCGGCGAAATGCGCTGGAAGATCGAGACCGAGGGTTACGTCCATTCGACGCCCGCTATCGCCGGGAAGTACGCCGTGGTTTCGGGCTGTGACGGCTATTTCCGGAAGGTCGATCTCGCCAGTGGCGCCGAAGCGAGCAAACTCCAGATCGGTTCTTACGTAGCTTCAAGCATGGCGATCGACGGCGACCTGGCCTTTACAGGCACATTCGACAATGAAGTGCTGGCGATCGATTGGCAGAACGAGAAGATCATCTGGCGATACAACCACCCCGAGAAGAACTTCCCGTTTTACTCGTCGCCGGCGATCACCGACGGGATCCTGGTCATCGGTGGGCGCGACAAACTGCTCCACGCGCTCGACCCACAGTCGGGCAAGATCTCGTGGACGTTTCCGACCCGGGCCCGGGTGGATGCGTCGCCGGTGATCTCGGGAAACCGCGTGTACGCCGTCGCGGGAAACGGAGATCTCTTCGCTCTCGCTCTCGAGGACGGGACCGAGCTGTGGCGTTTCGAGATCGCGGCGCCGGTGACCTCGTCGCCGGCGATCGCAGAGGGCCGCCTGGTTCTTGGAACCCTCGACGGCGTCGTGCTCGCCTTCGGCAGGGCTTCAGAGCAGAAGGGAAGCGGCTCATGACCCAGCCCGAAGCGGCGACATCCGGACGGCTCACTGAAGAACAGGAGCTTGGCAGCGTCTTCGTCTCCAACTACCCACCCTACTCCGCCTGGAGTGAAGACGCCGTCGCCGAGGCTCGCCGCGCTCTCGACGAGCCGCCGATTGAAGGTAGAGACCTTGGACTCTATCTACACATTCCGTTCTGCCGGAAGCGCTGCAAGTTCTGCTACTTCCGCGTCTATACGGACAAGAATTTCGACGAAATCGGCTCTTATCTCGACGCGCTGTGCCGCGAAGTCGAGATGTACTCCGAACGGCCCGCGATTGCGAACCGCCGGCCGCGCTTTGTCTACTTCGGCGGCGGCACCCCGTCCTATATCAGCGCTAAGCACTTGAGAGCTCTAGTCGAACGACTGCAACGGGCGATCCCCTGGGACGGTGTCGAGGAAGTCGCCTTCGAATGCGAGCCGGGCACCTTGACCGCGGCCAAGCTCGAAGCCATCCGGGAAATCGGCGTCACCCGTCTTTCTCTCGGAATCGAGAATTTCGACGACGACATTCTGCGACTCAACGGCCGGGCCCACGTCTCGCATGAGATCAATCGCTGCATGCCCTGGATCCGAGACCTCGACTTCGAGCAGCTCAACGTCGACCTCATCGCCGGCATGCTCGGTGAGACCTGGACCAAGTGGAAGCAGACGGTGGCTCGAACCATCGAGGTGGGCGCGGACAGCGTCACCATCTACCAGCTCGAGCTGCCGTTCAACACGCGCTTCACCAAGAACATCCTGGACGGTGAGTTGGAGGTTCCGGTGGCCGATTGGGACCTCAAACGCGAGTGGCACGCCTACGCTATCGAGGAGTTCTCCAAAGCCGGTTACGAGACCTCGAGCGCCTACACCCTAGTGCGAAAGAGCGGCGAGGAGAACCGGGCACGATTCCTCTACCGAGACTCGGTATGGAACGGCTGCGATCTTCTCGGAACCGGGGTCGCCTCGTTCTCGCACGTCAGCGACGTGCATTTTCAGAACTGCGACGGCTGGGGCGAGTACCTGGCTCGAATCGGGGACGGCGAGCTGCCCTTGAATCGCGCGTTCGCAACCCGCCCCGATGAGCGCCTCACGCGCGAGTTCATCCTGCAACTCAAGCTCGGGCGGCTCGAGGCGCAAGCCTTCTCCAAGAAGTTCGGCGTCGACGTTCTCGAGCGCTTCTCCGAGCCACTCGGCCGGCTTGAAAAGGAGGGTTGGCTCGAGGTCTCCGGCGGCGCCGTCAAGCTCTCCGGTGCGGGCCTGCTCCGGGTCGACAGCCTGCTTCCGGATTTCTACGAAGACTCCTACCGCAACGCCCGTTACACCTGAAGAACTGCCATGAGTCGAGCTCACCGAACGCGTACTTTCGCACTGCTTGTCCTCCTGGGTTGTGCGATCGGCGCCGCCCGCCTCCCCGCCGCCGACTGGCCTTCGTATCGCGGCGAAGACGGCGCCGGTCGATCGGCCGAGACCAACCTGCTCACCACGTGGTCCCTCGGCGCGCCCGAGGTGTTGTGGCGCATCGATATCGGACGGGGTTACTCCGGTATCGCGGTCCGGAACGGTCTGGTTTTCACCCAGTTCGGCCGAGGCGGCGAGGAGATCGCCGCCGCGTTCGATGCCGAGACCGGTCGTGAGGTCTGGCGCGCGATCACCGGCAAGGACCGACCCGATGGCCAGGGCGGGGGGCCCCGCTCGACGCCCACGGTCGAAGACGGTCTGGTCTTCGTGGTCGGCGCGTCGGGCGGGCTGCACGCATTCAAAGCGGCCGATGGAGCGCGCGTTTGGTCGCGCAACCTGGTGGCAGATTTCGGAGCACGAGTTCCCCAGTGGGGGGTTTCGGCCTCGCCCGTCGTGACCGGGGACCTGCTCTTGATCGAGGCCGGCGGCAGAACCGATCATGCCCTACTCGCGCTCGACAAGAAGACCGGCGCGGTTCGTTGGCACGTTCGCGGTGACAAGCCCGGATACTCGACACCGATCGTGGCCAGAATTGCCGGCCGCGAGCAGGCGGTGTTCTTTACCGCCGACGCGCTGGTGGCGACCACCCCCGCAGACGGCAGCGTGCTCTGGGAGTACACGTGGAAGACCTCGTACGGGGTCAACGCCGCCATGCCGGTCTTCGTGCCTCCGGACAAGGTCTTCATCTCGACCGGCTACGGCAAGGGCGCGGCTCTGCTGAGAGTCAGCTCGACCGGCGCGGAACTCGGCGTCGAGGAGCTCTGGCGCAGCAAGATCATGCAGAACCACTTCAACTCGTCGGTTCTGGTGAACGGCTATCTCTACGGCTTCGACAATGCCACGCTCAAGTGCATCGAAGCCGCCTCGGGCCAGGAGGCCTGGGCCAAGCGCAGCTTTGGAAAGGGCTCGCTCCTCTACGCCGACGGACACCTGCTCGTCCTGAGCGAGCGCGGGGTCTTGCTTTCGGTCGAGGCCACACCCGAGGAGTACAGAGAAACCGGGCGCGCACAGATCCTCAAGGGCAAGACCTGGACCATGCCATCACTTGCGAACGGCCGGCTCTTTCTGCGCGATGAGCGCGAGATGGTCGCCGTCAGTCTTAATCCCTAGGAGACCTCATTTGCGAAACCTGTTCTTGACAGCGGCCCTCGCCGCGTTGACCTCCTTCGCCGCCGTCGATCCAGTCGCGGCTCAAGCCCCGACGCAGGGCGACTCGGAACCGAAGGCCGGGGCGACGATCCAGAACGAGGAGTCGGTTCCGGCCGCCGAATACGTCGAAGAGCTCTTCGTAGAAGAGAGCCTGCCATTCCTTCCCGACACCAATACGATCACGGCCAAGCTCCCGCTCCAGACCGGGTGGACACCGGCCAACGTCGGCGTGGTCGACCTCGAGACGCTATCCGAGCAGCAGGCTCGCATCCTCGGCCATGCCCTCGAGAACGTCAGTGGCATCAACGTCCACACCGGCAACGGCGTCTTCGACTTTTTCGTCCTGCGCGGCTTCGATTCGCTCAACAGTGGCCTGGTTCTGACCGACGGCGCTCCGGAGCCCGAGACGACCTTCTATCAGATGTACAACACCGAACGCGTCGAGGTCTTCAAGGGACCGGCCGGGTTCCTCTATGGCAGCAACCCGCTGGCCGGAGTCATCAACCTGGTGCGCAAGCAGCCGGTGCCCCAGGACTTCGGTTCGTTCAGCCTGAGCCTGGGCTCCTGGAACACGGCCGACGGTTCCATCGACCTGAACCGTTCCAACGACAGCGGCAGTGCGAGCTTCAGGCTCAACGGCCTTTTCCGGTCGGGCGACGGCTATCGTGACGGCCGCGAGCAGGACGTTGCCGCCATCAATCCGGCGTTCACGTGGCGACCGGACGATCGGACCGCGATCCACCTCAACCTGGAATCTCTCAGCTCGGAGTACGTGCCCGACGCGGGATTGCCTCTCGTCAACGGTGCGCTGCCCGCGGTTTCGCGTGATCGCTCGTACGCCTCGCCGTTCGATTTCTCGGAACAGGATCTCTTGCGCGTGCAGCTGGATCTCGAGCGCACCCTCTCGGACCGGCTCGAGTTGCGCAACAAGCTCTATTTTCGTGAGCTCGATTGGAAGACCGACGGCACACTTCTCAATGGCGCCTTCCCGAGCTTCTCGACCGGTCGAATCGAGGTCTTCCGGACTCTCGTCGACCTCGACGACCGCCAGGATTTCGTCGGCAATCAGCTCGAGCTCCTTTGGAGTCCCCAGGACAGCCGCCATCAACTCCTCGCCGGTGTCGAGATAGCGCGGTTTTCGGACGACTATTCGCTCGATGTCGGTCTGCTGCCGTCCATCGACCTCCTGGCGCCGGTCGAAACCGCCACCCGGCCGATTTTCTTTCTGCCGAGCCAATCGACCCAAGGCGACTCGACCAGCGATATCGTCGCGCCCTACTTGATCGAGCGCTTTCAGGCGACCAAGAAGCTGATGCTCTTGGCCGGCCTGAGGCTCGATGCCATCGACTTCGAAGACGCGGTCAGCGGGGCCTCCCGAAGCCAGGAAGAGGTCAGTCCGATGCTCGGGATCGTGTACTCACCCACCGAGGGATCTGCCTTTTACATCAACGCAGCGGGCTCGTTCGCTCCCCCGTCGCCTCGGGTCGTCGGTGAGCGCGAAGCGGAAGAGAGCCGACAGATCGAGGTCGGGACGCGCCGCAGTTCCGGCAACGGACGTTTCCGCTCCACCTTCGCCCTGTACCGGCTGGAGCGCGACAACATCGCCATTCCCGACGACAACGGCTTCACTCAACAGGCCGGGGACCAGCGCTCGCAGGGTCTCGAGGTCGAGCTGGCGGGCGACCTGGCTCGCGGGCTCAGCGCCACGTTTAGCTACGCCTACACCGACAGCGAGCTCACCCGCTTCAGCGAGCTCGTGGCCCTGCCCTTTTCAAATCCGCCGTTCGCTGTCTTCGACCGCTCGGGCAACAGCTCCACCTTCGCGCCCGAGCATCTGGCGAACCTCTGGCTGAGCAAGACGCTCTCGAACGGATTCAGAATCGGCGGTGGTGCGCGCTTTGTCGACGACCAGTTCATCTCCGAGGACAACTCGGCATCGATTTCGAGCTACGTACTCCTGAACGCCGCGCTTTCCTACGGCCGAAACGACTGGCGCTTCGGCTTGAGGCTGCGCAACCTGACCGACGAGGACTACGAGACCCGCGGATTCGGATCGAGTGCAGTTATTCCCGCCGAGCCGCTCTCGGCGTCTCTGTCCTTCGAGTACCGGATATGACCTTCTCGACAATGGAATATGACGCCGTCGTCGCCGGCGGTGGCCCCGCCGGCGCCACCGCGGCCACTCTGATTGCTCAGCGTGGCTGCAAGACTCTGCTGATCGAACGCTCCCCGGCGCCCGAGTTCAAAGTGGGGGAGTCTTTGATGCCGGCGACCTATTGGATCTTCGAGCGGCTGGGCGTGCTCGATCAGATGAAGGCCAGCCGCTTCCCCAAGAAGTACAGCGTGCAGTTCTTCAGCTCCGACGGCAAGGCCTCGACGCCGTTCTACTTTCGCGACCACGATGCCCATGAGAGCTCCCAGACCTGGCAGGTTCTGCGCAGCGAGTTCGACCAGATGCTCCTAGACAATGCCGTAGCCCAGGGCGTCGAGGTCCGGCGTGGCGTCACGCTCAAAGACGTTCTTTTCGACGGCGACCGAGCAGTGGGCGCCCGAGTGAGCACGGGCGATGACGATCCAATCGATCTTGCGTCCAGGGTTTTCGTCGACGCCACGGGCCAGCGCGCTTTCTTGGCCGGTAAGCTGGGGCTTCTCGATATCGAGCCGAGCTTGAAGAACGCCGCCTTCTTTAGCCACTTCAAAGGTGGCTACCGCGATAGCGGGGTGGACGAAGGCGCGACGATCATCTTTCACACCGACGAGAGGAAGTCCTGGTTCTGGTCGATTCCACTGCCGGACGACACGGTCTCGGTGGGCGTGGTCGGCGACATCAGTCACCTCATTCTGGGTCGCTCGCGCGACCCGCAGACGGTCTTCGAAGAAGAGCTCGCGCATTGCCCGGCGATCGCCGCCAGAATCGACGGCGCCGGGCAGGCCATGCCGATGAGGGCCATCCGTGACTTCTCCTACAGCTCGGCCAGAAGCGCCGGCAACGGCTGGGTTCTGGCCGGAGACGCGGTCGGCTTCATCGACCCGGTGTACTCAACCGGCGTCTTTCTGGCACTCAAGTCGGGCGAGATGGCTGCCGATTCCATCTGCTCGAGTCTCGAGGCCGGAGACCTGTCGGCACAGAGCCTCGGCTCGCACATCGAGTGCTATCGGCATGGGGTCGACGCGATGCGGCAGCTGGTCTATGCGTTCTACGATCCGGAGTTTTCGTTCGCCCGTTTCCTCGCGCGGTATCCAGGCTGCAAGGGCGAGCTCGTCGACCTGCTGGTGGGTAACGTCTACCGCAAGCCCCTGGACCGGATTCGCGCGGCTCTGGCCGAAGAGGCCGGCCGTGATCGTTCGGAGATGGCTCCGACGCGAAGCTGACGGGAGCCCTGCAGCAGTCGGGAGGGGACACGAAGGAATCGTGTCCCCGATCGTGTAGCCTTCGTGGTTCCATGAAACCGGTACCGGACAGCCGTCTCTTCAAAACCACTGGGCTCTTCGCCCTTGTCGTGGTCGTCCTTTTCGCGCTGCATCAGGACTTCTGGCTGCGGGACAACCCCAGCCTGATCGCGGGGCTGCCGATCGGACTCCTCTATCACCTCGGCTACTGCGTTCTGGTCTCGATGGTGCTGGCTGCCTTTATTTCGAGGCGGCGGCAATGACTCTGGCGATCGTCCTTCTCTATCTGGCGACCGTCTTCAGTATCGGCATCCTCAGCCATCGCCTGTTCAGAGGCACCGGCGTGGATTTCTTTCTCGCCTCGCGCACCATCGGTCCGTTCCTGCTATTGATGTCCCTTTTCGGGACCCACATGACGGCCTTTTCGCTACTTGGAGCCTCCGGCGAGGCCTACCATCGGGGCGTTGGGGTCTTCGCGCTGATGGCCTCGTCGTCTGCTCTCGTCGTGCCTCTGGCCTTCCTGTTTCTGGCTCCCCGCGTCTGGCGACTGGGCGAGCGACACGGCTATCTGACCCAGGTCGAGTTCTTTCGCGACCGCTGGCAATCCGACGGGCTGGGCCTCCTTCTCTTCGCGGTCATGGTCGTTCTTCTGGTTCCCTATCTCCTGATCGGCATCAAGGGCGGCGGCATCACGCTGGCGCAGATCACCGGCGGCGCTACCCCGGAATGGGTAGGCAGCGTCCTGATGTCGGTGGTCGTCCTGGGCTACGTCTCGATCGGCGGCCTGCGCGGCACCGCCTGGGCCAACACGTTCCAGACCCTGGTGTTCATGACACTCGGTGCCGTGACCTTCTTTCTGATCACCCACAAGCTCGGCGGGCTCGGCAGCGCCATGGAACGCCTCGACAAGACCTCTCCGGATCTCCTGGCGCGCGGTCAACACATCGCACCGCTCGAGCTCCTGACCTACACCGCGATTCCGCTCTCGGTGGCGATGTTTCCGCATATCTTCATGCACTGGTTGACCGCGAGAAGCGAGCGCGCGTTCCGGCTTCCGATCGTCGCCTATCCCATATGTGTCGCCATCGTCTGGATTCCGAGCGTGGTGCTCGGCCTCCTGGGCAACCTGGATTTTCCGGGCCTGGTTGGTCCCGAGGCCAACGCCGTGCTGGTCAAGATGATCGGCGAGTACGCCCCCGGAGCCATGGCCGGTATGCTGGCAGCGGGCGTCTTCGCCGCGGTAATGTCTTCGCTCGACTCCCAGGTACTGTCGCTGAGCACCATGTTCACTCGCGACATCGTCCGGCATTACGGCTTCCACGATCACCTCGGCGACCGGCGGTCGATTCTCGTGGGCCGGATCTTCGTCCTCGGAATCTTCGCGGTGGCACTGACTCTCTCCCTCACCGTCGACCGCAGCCTGTTCAAGCTCGGTGTCTGGTCTTTCACCGGCTTCGCGGCGCTGACACCGGTCATCGTCGCCGCCCTGTACTGGAAGCGAAGCACCCGTACCGGAGCGTTCGCGGCGGTTCTGGTCACCGCGGGCCTCTGGATTTGCTTCTTCGCCCAGGCGGGGTGGCCCGGCTATACGGTGTTGGGAATCGGCATCATGCCGGTCGCGGTGATCCTGGCAGCCTCGGCAACCGCGATGGTGGTGGGATCGCTGCTCTCCGAGGCGCCACCCGAAGAACATCTGGCGAGATTCTTCGAATAGGACCGTGAGCCAGCGTCTACTGAAAACCAGTTGGGAGGGGACACCATGTGAATGGTGTCCCCGAATCCCCCGATGAGGATCGCCTATATCGCCGCCGGCGCCGGTGGCATGTACTGCGGCTCGTGTATTCATGACAACACGGTCGCGGCGCAGCTGCAGAAATTCGGTCACGAGGTGGCGCTTCTGCCCACCTACACACCGATCCGCACCGACGAGGCCAGTGTCAGCGGAAAACGGGTGTTCTACGGCGCCGTCGGGGTCTACCTGGAGCAGAAGAGCGAGTTCTTTCGGACTCGCCACGCGGCGATCGACTGGCTCTTGAACCGTCCTTTCTTGCTCAACCTCGCAGCGAAGTTCGGCGGTTCGACCGATGCCCGCGAGCTCGGCGAGCTCGCCCTGGGTGTGCTTCAGGGCGAAAACGGATCGGCCCACAAAGAGCTCGACGAGCTGGTCGGCTGGCTGCGAGACGAGTTCAAGCCCGACGTCGTCCACATCACGAACTCGATGTTTCTGGGCCTTGTACGCAGACTCAAACAAGAGCTGGGAGTTCCGGTTGTGGTTGCGGTGCAGGGAGAGGATCTCTTCATCGATGATCTTCCGTCCGCGTATCGCGAAAAAGTCGTCGCCGAGATGCGCGCACGTGCGCAAGATGCCGACATCTTTCTCGCCCCCAACGAGTTCTACGCCGACAGAATGGCCGAACTGCTTGGCGTCGAGCGCCACAAGCTCACCGTAGTACCGCTGGGCCTCAAGCTCGACGGGCACCGCGAGCCACTTGCCGACCGAGGAGCCGGTGAGTCGCTCTCGATCGGCTACCTTGCGCGGATCTGCCCCGAGAAGGGCCTCCACATTCTGGTCGACGCCTTCCTGGTCCTGGCCGCGGAAGACGGGCGCGAAGATCTTCGGTTGCGGGTCGCCGGCTATCTCGGTGCCAAGGATCGCTCCTACTATCTGGACCTGGAAAGAAAGCTCCACGAGGCCGGTCTGATCGAGCGCTTCGACTTTCTCGGCGAGGTCGATCGACGCGCCAAGATCTCGTTTCTGCGCTCGCTCGACGTCTTCTCGGTGCCGACCGTCTACCGCGAAGCCAAGGGCATTTCGGTTCTCGAGGCCATGGCCAACGCGGTGCCGGTCGTCCAGCCCGAACACGGGTCCTTCCCGGAGATGATTCGAGCCATCGGCGGTGGCACCCTGGTCGAGCCGCGCTCGGTCGAGGCCCTGGCCGAGGGGCTGCGAGAACTCCTCGACGCGCCCGACGAAAGGAGTCGTCTCGGCGAAGCCGGCCGAGCCGCCGTCCTCGGGCGCTTCGGCGAAGAGCCGATGGCGGAAGCCACGGCTGCGCTCTACCAGACCCTGATCGACGGCTAGCGGAGCAGAGCGGGCCCCACCGCGGGCACAGGTGTGGGCGGCCCGCTCGCTCCTATCTGCAGTATTCTGGTGTCCGTGAGCGTCACCAAGCAGCCCGTCCACACCTATCGCCGCCGCATCGAGTTCGTCGACACCGATGTCAGCGGCAATATCCACTTCTCCCGCTTCTTCGTTTTCATGGAGACCGCCGAGCACGAGCTCCTGAGATCGCTGGGTACCACGGTTCACCTCGAACAGGACAACCGGACGATCGGCTGGCCGCGGGTCGACGCTCACTGCAAGTACCTCAAGCCGGTTCGATTCGGAGACGAGCTCGAGGTTCGAGTCTTCATCGAGCGTCAGGGCACGAAGTCCATGACCTACCGCTTCGGCTTCCATTGCCGTGGCGAGCAGGTGGCCGAAGGCAAGATGTCTTCGGTCTGCTGCGTCCTCGGGGACAACGGCGCTCTCCAGACAATTCCAATTCCCGACGTCATCGCCGACAAGCTCCGAGCGGCGCTTGTGGGCACATCCGACTCCGGAAAGACATCAGGGGCAGGAGACACGCCATGACCGAAGCGAAAGCACTTCGCGTTCAGGACCTCCACAAGAGCTTCTCAACCGGCGATGAGACGGTGAGGGTGCTCGATGGAATCTCGTTCGAGCTCGGAGAGAACGAGGCGGTTGCCGTCACGGGCCCGTCCGGCTCCGGCAAGAGCACCCTCCTCCATCTTCTGGGAGCTCTCGACACACCCACATCCGGGACGATCGCAATCGACGGCAGGAGTCCCTTCGATCTCGCCGAAAAGGAGCTCGCTCGCTTCCGCAATCGCACCCTGGGATTCGTTTTCCAGGAGCACCATCTCCTGCCGCAATACACCGTGCTGGAGAACGTCCTCTTGCCGACACTCGCCTTCCCGCCGCCGCCCGACTCCGCCGAAGCGACGGCGCGCGAACTTCTCAAACGGGTGGGCCTGAGCCACCGCCTTTCTCACCGGCCGGCGCAGCTCTCCGGAGGTGAGCGCCAACGGGCCGCGGTGGCGCGAGCTCTGGTCCAGGGGCCCAAGGTAGTGCTGTGCGACGAGCCCACCGGCAACCTCGACCGCGCGAACGCCGACGGCGTGGCGAAGCTCTTGTTCGAGCTTCATCGCGAAGCCGGCAACGTCCTGATCGTGGTGACTCACAATCAGGAGCTCGCATCGCAATTCCGACGCCGGTTCGACCTGGTCGACGGCAAGCTCTCGGACATCTGATGCGCGGGCTCATCCACTTCTGGCGCTCTCACCTGGCGGTGACAATCGGAGCCGCGGTGGCCTGTGCGGTCTTGACCGGCGCTCTCATCGTCGGGGATTCGGTTCGCGGCAGTCTCAGCGATCTGGTCCTGGATCGACTCGGTGAAGTGGACCAGGCCGTCGTCAGCGACGGTTTCATTCGTAGCGAGCTGGCCGAAGACCTCGCGGCCCAAGCCGGAGACGGTACCGCGAGCGGTCTTCGAATCGAGCCAGCCATCTCCGTCAGAGGATCCGTGCGGCACCGTGACAGTGACGACCGTCAGCGACGCGCCTCGGAGGTCCAGATCTTCGGCGTGAGCGCCGGCTTCTGGGATCTCTTTCCGAAAACCGGGGCGTTCGCCTTCGAGCAGAGCGTTGGACGAATCGCGCCCTCTGCGATCGTCAACGAGGCCCTGGCCCGCGAGCTCGACCTCCAAGCCGGTGACACCGTCCTAGTAGCGGTCGAGCGACCGGCGGAGGTACCGCGCGAAACGCTGGTCGGACGCGAAGAGGCCGAGGACACCATCGAGCGCTTCCGTCTTGCGGTAACCGCCATCATGCCGGACACCGGCGCCGGCGGCTTTCGCTTCAGTCCCCAGCAAGCCGCTCCGCGCAACCTGTTCGTCGAGTTGGAACGACTTCAGAGGGCACTCCTGGGCCGAGACCACCGAGGGCGCGTCAACACCTTCCTGATGTCTTCGGATACAGAAACAGCCGACTCGAGCCGAACCAGCGTGGCCGAGCTGGTAGCCGAGACCGTCGAGTTGGAGGACCTCTCACTCATGCTCGAGCCTACCGAGTATGGCTTTCGCCTGGGCAGCCGGCAGTTCGTGCTCGCCGATGCCACCACGGAGACGGTCATCGAGCTTGCCGAGGACAACGGGCTGGCCCTGCGTCCGTCGCTCACCTACCTCGCCAACTCACTCACCTCGCCGAACGGCTCGGTGCCCTACACCACCATCACGGCGCTAGATCCGGTAGGCGATTCGCGGTTGCGTCTACCGGGGCTCTCGGGGCTGCCGGCCTTGACGCTGACGAGCGGCGATTCGGTTCCTCGGCTGGCCGAAGACCAGATCGTCGTCGACGCCTGGGCGGCCGAAGATCTCGGAGTCGACCCCGGCGATCTCACCGGTCCAGGCACCGACCTCGACGCCGGGCTCGGTCAACCTATCCAGCTCACCTACTACAAGCTCGGGGCCCGCGACGAGCTCTCTGAGAAGACCGTAACGCTCGAGCTCGCCGGTGTCGCGGCCCTTGCCGGGCCGGCCGTCGACCCCGGTCTCACGCCCGATTTCCCCGGCATGGCCGATGCCGAAGACATCGCCGCTTGGGATCCGCCGTTTCCGGTCGAGCTGGGGCGGATTCGAGACCGCGACGAGGAGTACTGGGACCTCTACCGCGCCGCGCCCAAGGCCTTCGTCTCGCTAGCCACCGGACGCAAGCTCTGGTCGAGCCGCTTCGGTCACACCACCACCGTGGAGATCGCACCCGCACCGGGCGGCTCGACCGAAGGTCTCGAGCGTCTGCTGCGCGAGGACCTGCCCCGGCGACTGGCGCGTGGCAGTGGGCTGACGATCCTCGATCTGCGTGCCGACGGTCTCGAGGCCGCCCGCGGGGCTACCGACTTCGGCGGTCTGTTCTTGGCTCTAAGTTTTTTCCTGATCGGTTCGGCAGCGCTTCTGGTGGCCCTGCTCTTTCGGCTCGGAGTCGAGCAACGCGCCCGCGAGGTTGGTCTGTTACGCGCGGTCGGCTTCCCGGAGGCCAAGGTTCGACGCCGCTTCCTGGTCGAGGGCCTCGTGCTTGCAGCGGTCGGTTCTCTCCTCGGCGTCGCCGCGGCCGCCGGCTACGCCGCCGCCATGTTGGCGGCTCTTCGAAGCTGGTGGCTGTCGGCGGTTGGCACGACCGGGCTCGCGCTCCACCTGGCTCCGATCTCGCTCGCGATCGGCTGGCTGGCTTCGGTTCTGACCGTCGCATTCACTCTCTGGCTCGCGCTGCGCAACCTGAGACGGGTTCCGGCCCCGAGTCTTCTCGCCGGCGCGGTCGAAGCGGTGCGAGCGAAACCTGCCTGGGTGTCGTCTCGGAGGATTGCGTGGGTGGCGGCCGCGACGGCGATCGTCCTGCTCGCGGTCGCACCGTTTCTGGGTACCCAGGCCCTGCCGCTCGTCGCCATGGGAATCGGCTTTCTTCTGCTCATCGCCGGAATAGCCCTGTTGGCCAATTGGCTGCGCTACGGCAAGCGCTCGGCGAGTCGGCTCTCCGGCATGCTCGGACGAAGGCCGGTGATTGCGATGGGTGCGCGCAACAGCGGCCGCAACCCGGGCCGGAGCCTGGCGAGTGTCGCCCTGATCGCGAGCGCGGTTTTTCTCTTGGTGATCGTCGGAGCCAACCGCCGAAGCGGGGTCGTCGACGCCGACTCGCGAGACTCCGGCGCCGGCGGCTTCCGGCTGCTTGCCGAGAGCGACGTTTCGATCCACGTCGACCTCAACGACTCGGAGCTACATTCCGGGCTCGGACTCTCGCGTGAAGACTCCGCGATCCTGGCGGGCTCGCAGATCTGGCCGCTCCGCCGCCTGCCGGGCGAAGACGCCAGCTGCCTCAATCTCTACCGACCCGGCCGGCCCAACGTTCTCGGAGTTTCGGACGAGATGATCGCGCGCGGAGGCTTCTCCTTCCAGTCCGCTTCCGAAGACGTCGAGAATCCCTGGGAGCTGCTCCAGCGCGAGCTCGAGCCCGGCGTGATCCCCGCGATCGCCGACTACAACTCGGCGGTTTGGATCCTCCACCTCGGTCTCGGCAAAGACCTCGTCCTCGAGAGCCAAAACGGAGAGGAAGTGCGTCTGCGCCTCGTCGGGCTGCTCAAGAAGAGCATCTTTCAAAGCGAACTGCTGGTCTCGGAGCAGAACTTCCTCGAACACTTTCCTCGCCAGACCGGCTACTCGTTCTTCCTGGTCGAATCTCCCGCGGGCGACGACCTCGCGCAGGGAACCGTCACCGAGATCCTGGAGGGCAATCTCGACCGGTTCGGCTTCGACGTCACCTCCTCGGCCGAGCGCATCGCGAGCTTTCAGGCGGTCGAGAATACCTATATCGCCACCTTCCAAACTCTCGGCGGCCTCGGGCTGCTGCTCGGCACCATCGGACTGGGCGTGGTGCTGCTCAGGAACGTTCTCGAGCGCCGCAGCGAGCTCGCCACCCTGCGGGCCTTCGGGTTCCGCTCCGGACTGCTCGCCCGCATGGTGCTCGCCGAGAACGGCGTCCTGCTGATGGTCGGTATCGCCATCGGCACGATCGCCGGCATCGTCGGCGTCCTGCCCAACCTGCTTTCCGAAGGCCATCAGCTGCCGGGGCTGTCGCTCGCCGCAACCATCCTCCTGGTCTTCGTGGTCGGCATGCTGGCCAGCATTTTCGCGGTCGCCGGCACCGTTCGAGCACCGCTGTTGCCGGCGCTCAAGGGCGACTAAGCGAGAAGCTCCCGATGACAAGGCACGTCGCTTTCTTGCGCGGAATGAACGTCGGCGGCCATCGAATCAAGAATCCCGCACTCTGCAGCCACTTCGAGGCCCTCGGGTTCGCCAACGTCTCAGCCTTTATGGCAAGTGGCAACGTCATCTTCGACGCGCCGGACGAGCCGAGTGTGCTCGCCCGTCGCATCGAAGAAAGTCTTGCGTGTTCACTGGGCTACGCAGTACCGACGTTCCTGCGCGCAGCGGACGAGATTCGCGCAATTGCCCAGCGAGAGCCGTTCGCGCAACAGGTGCGCGAAGAGTCCGTAGGAAGAATACAGGTGGCTATGCTCTCGAACAGGCCGACCTCCCCGGCTCGCCAAGCGGTATCGGGACTGGCAACCGAACAGGATCGGCTCACGATCCACGGCAGCGAGCTCTTCTGGCTGCCGCTCGGGTACATGTTGGAATCCGAGCTCGACCTGGCCGCGATCGAAGCCGTGCTGGGGCCGATGACGTTCCGCAGCAAGCGGACCGTGGAGCGGATCGTAGCGAAGTTCTTCAACGATTGAGAGAATCCGGCGCTGGTCGCGCTCATCGCCTAGGTGGTCGCCCGTAAGCCGAGACCTCTCTTCAACCTGCGCCGGTCCCAGGCGAGCGCCGCCACGTACAGCGCCACCGCCGCCAGGTTCCACCAGGCGAAGCTCCAGCCCATGGTGCCGGCGCCTCCGGGCAGGAGCGTAAAGACCGCCACCGCGAACAACCCGATCCGCTCGGCCGCCTTGAGCTCGGTGAAGAGTCGGCCGGTGATCGCCGCGGCCAGCGGCAGGACTCCCAGGAGAGCGATCGCCAGCGCGGCGATCGTGTCTCCCAGCGGCGCCCGGGAGCCATCCGGGGCGAGCATCAGGAGCGCCGGGCGCAGGACGAAGATATAGGGCAGTACGAACCCGACCAGCGCGAAGCGGAATGCCGACCAGCTGGTCTTCAAGAACGACGAGCCCGAGATCGAGCTCGCGGCGTAAGCGGCGAGCGCCACCGGCGGCGTCACCATCGACATCATGCCGAAATAGAAGATGAACAAATGTGCCGCGAGCGGCACGACCCCGAGCTTGCCCAGGACCGGACCGATCAGGGTCGCGAGCAGCAGGTAGCAGACCGCCGAGGGCAGGCCCATCCCCAAGACGATCGAGGAGAGCATAATTGCGCCCAGAGCCAGCAGCAGGTGGTCCTGCGCCAGCGGCAGGATCAACGCCGGCAGCCTGGTGCCGATTCCGGTCAAGGTCACGACTCCAATGACGACCCCGACACACGCCGCCGCCGACACCAGCGGCACCGAATCCCGGCCGGCCTTGAGGACCGCCAGCAGTAGCTGTTTCGCGTTCAAGCGCGTGGCGCGATGGAAGCTCGAGACCAGGAGCACCATGGCGAGTGCCAGGCTGACGGCGCGAAACACCGAGAAGCCCAGAAGCAGGAACAGGATCAGTCCGCCCAGCGCCGAGATGAATACCAATCCCTCGAATCGAAACATCGAGGCCTTCGGAAGCGATGGGGCCGACGAGTCCGGTCGCGCCTCTTCCGTTTCCTCCGGCTCTCCATCCAAGCCGAAAGCGCTGAACCGGCGGGCCGTCAGATGGACGACGGCGAAGATCGAAAAATAGTAGACCAGGGCGGGCAGAAACGCCGCTTGTATGATCTCGAGGTAGGTCACGGGCGGTGTCACGATCTCAAGCATCATGTAGGCACCGGCGCCCATCACGGGAGGCACCAGCGCGCCGCCCGAGCTGGCCGCGGCCTCGACCCCGCCGGCGACATGACGCGGGAAGCCGGAGCTGCGCATCATCGGAATCGTGAAGGTGCCGGTGGTCGCGGTGTTGGCGACCGCGCTCCCGGAAAGCGAGCCCATCAGGCCGCTCGAGAGCACCGAGACCTTGGCCGCGCCGCCGGTCGACTTGCGAAACAGGCGCCGGGCCGCTTCAACTATGAACCCGGTCGCGCCGGTGGCCTCGAGGAGCGCGCCAAAGAGCACGAACAGAAACACGTAGGTGAACATCACCCGGAGGGCGATCCCGAAGACGCCCTGGCTCTGGAGAAAGGTCTGCGCCACGATGCGCTCGGCGCCGTAGCCGCGATGGGGGAGAAGCCACGAGGGGAGCGAGGCCCCGAAGTAAGCATAGAGCAGAAACGCGCCGGCGAGTGCCGGCAGCACCCAACCGATCGTCCGGCGGGTGGCCTCGAGAACCACGATCAAGCCGACCGCCCCGACCAGCACGTCGAGCCCGGTCTCGGCACCCGCGCGGTCGCCGAGCGACGAGCCGAGGAGCCATGAGGCTTCGAACAACGGCTCGGTCTGGACGACGACCCAGGCGCAGACCCCTACGGCCAGGACGGCCAGGACCACGTCGGCGGCAGCGGCCAGGGGCGAATGCTCACCGAGCTTGCGACGGGTCCCCAGAAAGCAGATCACCAATCCCAGCGCCGCGAAGATCGCGAGCTGCGACTGGGGCGCGAGATGCGGGTAGTTGATCTCGGCAAGGGCGAAAATCGGCAGAACGACGGCCGCGGCTGCGGCGATCCGCGATCTCAGGCCCTCATCGAGGGTCATTCGCCGTCGTTGCCGGCAGGGGCGGCGGGCCAGATACCGATCTCACGATAGAACCGCACTGCACCCGGGTGGAACTCGGTGCCGGTATCGCGCACCACCACCTTGGGGTTGATCGCCTTGCCGGCCGGGTGCTTTTCCACCACCTCGGCGCGGTTCTCGTAGATCGTCTTGGTCACCTGGTAGACCCGCTCGTCGTCGACCGCGGCCGAGGTGACGAGGTGCATCGAGCCGACGTTCATGCCGGTATAGTCCTCGTCGAGCCCGCGATAAGTCCCGGCGGGAATCGTCGCCCGATCGAAGAACGGATAATCGGCCAACAGTTGCTCAACCGCCTCGCCGTCGAAGGGCACGTAGGTGATGTTCTGCGAGGACGAGGCCTGGGTGATCGAGGCCGTCGGCACCGCTCCGCCAAGAAAGGCCGCCGCGGCCGAACCGTCGGCCAGAAGATCCACCGCGCCGGCCTGGGTCGCGTTGAGCGGTGAGACGTCGTCATAGGTGAGTCCGTGGGCGCCGAGAATCGGCCGCAGGAAGTAGTCGAAGCCCGCGCCCGCCGGCCCCAGCACAACCCGCTTGCCGCGTAGATCGGCGATGGTCTTGACGTCACCGCTCTCGGGCGCGATGAAAAGGGCCACGTTCGGCGCCAGGGTCATCACCACCCGAACCGGGAGCTCTTTCTCCCAGGCGCCCTCGCCGCGGACCGCGAAGTAACTGATCGCCGAGTTGGCCAGCGCGAAGTCGAGCTCGCCGCTGTCGAGCCGGCGCAGGTTCTCCTGGGTCCCCTTGGTCGCCTCGGCGGTCACCTGCCAGCCACTCGCGCCGGGATGGGCGTTCAGCACCTCGGCCAGCGCGCCGCCGACCACGAAGAACGCGCCGCCGGGCGGCGCCGTGCCGACGCTCAGGAAACGGTTCGTCGGAGCGGCCGTCTCACCCTCACCGGGGCCACCGCCGGAACATGCCGTGGACACCGCCAGGACGGCAACGAGAAGCGCCGCCAGAGCGGCTCTGGAGATCAAGGACTTCGAAAACATCGCGGCAGCTTAGCAGAGGGCCAGCTCCTTCTACCCCTGCACGGGCAGCTCGTAGAGCACGGCTTCCTTGTCGGTCCGGAGCAGCAGGAGCGAGCCCGCGAGCGCCGCCGGGTTCCAGGTCTTGCCCTCGAACGGAGCGATGCGGCCGAGCTCGCGAAGCTCGTCGGGATTGGGCTCGATCAAGACCACCTCGCCCTTCTCGGTGGTGAGGAGCAGCAGGTCCTGGGCCAGGATCATCTGGCCGTGGCCGTAGCGGCCTTTTTTCCAGCAGCGCTCGCCGGTGGAAGGATCGAGGCAGACGAGAACGCCGTCGTCGAGCCCGTAGACGAAGCCTCTGTGCGCGACCAGGTTGGTGAACTTGGCCTTGAGGCGCGGGCTCTCCCAGAGCAGCCGGGGTTCCAGGGTGCCGTTGCTCTCGGCGATCTCGAAGAGCTTCGAGCCGATGCCGTAGCCGCTCGAAAACAGCACCCGATTGCCGCCCAGGAGCAGGGGCACGGCGACGTTGGGCTGCTCGGCCGACCAGTTCTCGGACCACAGGATCTTTCCGGTGGCCGGATCGTGGGCGGTCATCGAGCCCTGGTTTCTCATCAGGATCTGCCGCCGCCCGGCGAGCTCGGCCAGAACCGGTGAAGAGTAGCTCGAGGTGTCGGTGCCCGCGGCCCAGGCGAGCTCGCCGGTCGCGCGGTCGTAGGCCACCAGCGACTGGTTCGAGACCCCGCCGGCGCTCACCACCACCAGGCCGTCGACAACCAGCGGTGAGCAGCTCTTGCCCCATTCGCGGTTGCGGGCGCCGTTCTCTTTCAGGATGTCATGCGACCAGAGTCTTTTGCCGGTCGCGAGCTCGAGCGCGTTGAGGATTCCGGTGGCGCCCAAGGTATAGACCGCGCCATCGGCGATAGTGGGCGTCGAGCGCGGGCCCATGCCCCCGATCGTGGTCTCGTAGCGGGTCGGGTCGGCGTGGCGCCAGCGCTCCGCGCCGGTCTCGAGGCCGTAGGCCACGACCTGCTCTTCGTCGCCGTCCTGCTCCTGGGTGATCGCCCAGTCACCCGCGACGGCGAATCCCGACCAACCGGCGCCGACCGCGCGACGCCAGATCTCGCGCGGCGGCGCGGCATCCCAGTCCCGGGCCAACTCGACTCCGGTCACACTCGCGTTGCGACTCGGACCCAGAAACTGCGGATAGTCGCCGCGCACGCTGCCTTCGAACCGGCCGGACGCACGAACGGCCCGGTCTTCTGAAGCAACGGGGGCCAGCGCGGCCGAATCGCGCTCGGAGCGCCCTTTCAGGCCCAAGATCGGAACCAGGTCTCCGGAAACCCCGCGAATGGTCATCATCTGAGAGGCTCCGAAGCCGGCAAGAATCGCCAGCCCCAGAGCCGTCAGCCGCCATTTCCACGGCGCCCGCGAGGCCAGGAGAAGCCAGAGCAGCAGAAGAACCAGCGCGAGAAGGACCGCCGCAATGGTCTGCATCACGCTGTACTGGCGGGTCTGGTCCAACAGCCACCAGGTCCGCGCCAGAAATCCGCCGAACAGAATCAGGACCACGGCCGCCGGCCACCATCTGATGGGCCGGCCGATGGGCCGGCGAACCGGGCTCGCTTTGTCACTCATGCAACAATCATAGTCGCAACCAAATCTCCAAGGAGAATCACGCCTCTTGAGCCAAGACGAGTCGAAGAAGAAAGAGAAGAAAGTATCGCTGGCCGCCGTGCGGCGCGAGGCCAAGCGAGTGATCTGGGCGTACCGCTGGCGGCTCGCCCTGGGCCTGGTCCTGCTGGTGGTCGGGCGCCTGTGCGGCATGATCCTTCCGGCCTCGTCGAAGTACCTCATCGACGAGGTCATCGGCAAGAGCCGCTACGACCTGCTCCCACTGATCGCGATGGCCGCCGGCGGAGGCGCGCTGGTGCAGGCGATCTCGTCCTTCTCGCTGGCGGTGCTGCTCGGTGCGGCGGCTCAGCGCTCGATCAACAACTTGCGCCTCCGGGTGCAGAGTCACATCGGCCGACTTCCCATCGAGTTTTTCGAGAACCACAAAAGCGGCGAGCTGATCTCGCGCATCATGACCGATCCCGAGGGAGTGCGAAACCTGGTCGGAACCGGGTTCGTGCAACTGGTCGGGGGTGTGCTGACCTCGGCGGTCGCGTTCTCGGTGCTGGTTTGGCTCAACTGGCGCCTCACCCTGATCACGATCTCTTTTCTTGTCGTCTTCGCGATCATCATGGTGATCGGGTTCAGCCGACTGCGCCCGCTCTTCCGCGAGCGGGGCAAGATCAACGCCGAGATCACCGGGCGCCTGGTCGAATCCCTGAATGGCGCCAAGATCGTCAAGGCCTACACGGCGGAAGCACGCGAAGAGAAGACCTTCTCCGGTCAGACCCAGACCTTTGTCGATCTCGTCGTCAAGACGGTCATCGGCATCTCTTCCATGTCGACCGTGGCGAGCCTGATCTTCGCCATCGTGTCGCTCACGATCGGCGTTCTCGGAGTCCGGTTCGTCGCCGCCGAGGTGATGACCGTGGGGGATCTCTTCATGTTCCTCATCTTCACCGGGCTGATGGTGACGCCACTGGTCCAGATGAGCGCCATCGGCACGCAGATCACCGAGGCCTTTGCCGGGCTCGACCGCATCAACGAGATCCTCCAGCAGAGCACCGAATACGAAGATGAAGAAGACCGCAAGGCCCTCGGCGAGCTCCGCGGCGAGGTCCGCTTCGAGGACGTCTGGTTCGAGTACAAGGAAGGCGTTCCCGTGCTGCGCGACGTATCGTTCGAAGCCCCGGCGGGGACGACGACCGCCCTGGTCGGCTCGAGCGGCGCCGGCAAGAGCACGCTGATCGCCCTGGTCCTGACCTTTCGCCGGCCGACCCGAGGGCGCGTTCTGGTCGACGGCGAAGATCTTTCCGGGATTCGCCTCAAAGACTACCGCTCGAATCTCGCCGTCGTTCTCCAGGACGATTTTCTCTTCGACGGCACCCTCGCGGACAACATCGCCTACAGCCGGCCGGAGGCGACGCGCGAAGAGGTTCTCCGCGTCGCCAAGCTCGCGCACTGCGACGAGTTCATCGAGGGGTTTCCCGACGGCTACGACACCATCATCGGCGAACGCGGCGTCAAGCTTTCGGGGGGCCAGCGGCAGCGCGTCTCGATCGCGCGCGCGATGCTCGCGGACCCGCGTATTCTGGTCCTGGACGAAGCCACTTCGAGCCTCGACAGCGAGAGCGAGCAGTTCATCCAGGAGGGCCTGCAGGAGCTGAGAAGCGGCCGCACCACGTTCGTTATCGCCCACCGGCTCTCGACGATCCGCGACGCCGATCAGATTCTGGTGCTCGAGGAAGGCAAGATCGTAGAAGGTGGTAGTCACGAAGAGTTGATGGCGAGCAACGGTCGCTACCGCGAGCTCTACGAAAAGCAATACCGGCTCGAGAGCAACCGGTTTCTCAACCCCGGAGAGACGTTCGCAGACGAGGACGACGAGCGCGACGAACCGGACTCGAAGCCCAAGGCCGCTTCGATGCCCGCTCCGGGACTGGGAGGCTTCGGGCGTGGACAAGTCTGAGAGTGACAGGCGGCTGAGGTAATGGACGTGCTTCTGGTCCTGCTGGGCATCGGCCTCCTCTACGGTGGCGGCGAAGCGTTGGTGCGCGGCTCGGTGCAACTCGCCCGCGCCGTTGGCATGAGCCCGCTGGTGATCGGACTGACCGTGGTCTCCTTCGGCACCTCCTGCCCGGAGCTGGCGTCGACCCTGGCGGCAACGCTCGAAGACGCACCGGCCGTGGCCTTCGGTAACGTCGTCGGCTCGAACATCGCCAACATCGGCCTGATTCTCGGATGCACGGCGCTGGTCTGGCCGCTGGCGACCCAGGCCCGGATCCTGCGCCGGGAAGTCCCTTTCATGCTGGCCGCCTCAGGACTCCTGTTTCCGCTCGCCGCGGACAGCCGCATCGGCCGGCTCGAAGGGCTCTTTCTGTTCTCGCTTCTGGTCGTCTTTCTGGTCTACCTGGTCTGGGGTGTCCGCGACGCCGGACCGGAGACGCGGCAGGAATTCGAGACCGCGTACGGTGAGAAGGCCCGAGGACCGTGGCTCGCCCTGGCTCTGGTCGTCCTCGGTCTGGCCCTCTTGTTCGTCGGCGCCGAGTCGCTGATTCGTGGAGGCCTCAACCTCGCGCGCGCCTTCGGGATCAGCGAGCGGGTAATCGGCCTCTCGCTGGTCGCTCTGGGCACCAGCCTGCCGGAGCTCGCCGCCTCGATCGTCGCGGCCCTCAAGAAGGAAGGCGACATCGTTCTCGGCAACCTGATCGGCTCGAACATCTTCAACGTGCTTTGCATCCTCGGCCTCACCGCCATCGTGCGGCCGGTCGAGATCGACTGGCTCGCGAGCTGGCCCGACCTCGTCGTCATGCTCGCGCTATCGGCCCTCATCTGGCCCTTCCTGGCTACGCGCATGAAGCTCGAGCGCTGGGAGGGATTCCTCCTGCTGGGCGGCTATGTGACGTACATGGCCGTGCTGTTCAGTTTCTGAGCGATCTAGCTCGGAACGGCGGCTCGTGGCGCCTCGCCCCTCGCGAGACCTTCCGCGAGTTCCGCTCTCGACCCGTCGCCGATCGGAATCGTCACGGTGAACGCGGCGCCGCCCTCCTCGGCTTTCGGCTCCACCTCCACCCAGCCGCCATGAGCCTTGGCTAGGTTGCGCACCGTGACGAGACCGAGCCCGGTACCTTTCCTCTTGCCGGTGGCGAAAGGCTCGAACAGCGAATCGACCCGGTCCGAGGGAATACCGGGACCGGTGTCGGCAACCCGAACCCGAAAGAGGCCCTTCTCGACCTCGCTCTGCACGAAGACGATTCGGTCTCCGGAATGATCCACCAGCGCGTCGCGCGCGTTGCCGACCAGGTTCTCCAAAATCCTGCCAAATCGATCCGCGTCCAGTTTGACCATGAGGTTCGAAGGCAGCTCATCTCGGAACCTCAGCTCGACTCCCTGGCTGGCCAGGTGCTTCTTGATCGGCTCGAGAGTCCCGCGGATGTAATCGCGGACCGGGATCTTGGTCAGCTTCAGGTCCGCGGCGCCGCCGCGCGCATACTCCAGAATCTCGGTCGTCATCCTTTGCAACCTTTGAGTCGCGGACTGCACCTGCTCGATGTCGGCGACCAGCTCGTCTTGTTGCCCTCCGCCGACCGCAATCGAGTGCGCGAGGTCCGAATAACCCTTGATCAAGGTGAGGGCATTGCGCAGGTCGTGCACGACGGTACTGGTCAGATGACCAATCGCCGCAAGCCGCGTCTCGCGCTCGCTCAACTGACTCTCCATATTCTTGGCTCGGAGTTGAGCGGCAATCCGGGCTTCCAGCTCCTCCATCGAGAAGGGCTTGGTGACGTAGTCGTCGGCGCCGATCTCCAACCCTTCGACAACCGCCTCGGACCCCGCCTTGGCCGTCACCAGAATGATCGGGGTCGCCTTCAACATTGGCTCGGCGCGTAATCGGCGGCACAGCTCGTAGCCATTCATCACCGGCATCATCACGTCCGATATGACGAGTTGCGGTCGAAGGTGCAGTGCCTTCTTGAGCCCCTCGACGCCGTCTCCAGCGGTTTCGACTCGATACTCTCTCGAGAGCTCGCTCGCCAGATAGGCTCGCAGATCGGCGTTATCGTCAACAACAAGAACCGTCGGCGCGTCCAGCGGCGCCTGGTGCTGAGCCAGTGCTCCCGGTTCGAGCCTCGGTTGGCGTATGTCGGCGAGCAGGGTGTCGCTTCGCGATCGCCTCTGGTACTCGCGGCGAGCCAGCGCGTCGGCTCGCGCCCGGACCATTTGATCCTCGCGGCGACGTGGATTCACCCGGCGGTCCGCGGCGACACCCACCTCGCGCGGTAAGGTCACCCGAAAAACCGAGCCCCTGCCGGCTTCGCTCTCGACAACGACGTCACCGCCATGGAGCCGGGCAAGCTCGCGCGCCAGGGTCAGGCCGAGCCCGGTTCCCTCCTCTCTCCGCGTCAGGCTGCTGTCCACCTGGTGGAATCGATCGAAGATCAAACCACGCTGGTCTTGCGGAATCCCGGGGCCGTTGTCTTCCACCTCGAAGACGACCGCACCGATCTCCACCCGCGCCCGAACCGCAATCCGGCCTCCGTCAGGCGTGAACTTGAGCGCGTTCGACAGCAGGTTGGCCGCGATCATCTCCACCTTGTCGGGGTCGAAACTGAACTCGGGAATCGAATCCAAGCCTTCGGTCGCAATCTCGATTCCCTTTCGCCCGGCATGCGGCAGGCTTGCGGTCACCAAATCCTCGAGCATGGCAGCCAGGTTGGACTCGACCAGGTCCAACTGCAGCTGCCCGGCTTCGAGCTTCGCGGTGTCGAGCAGCAGGTTGACGTGTCGCAAGAGTCGATGGGTATTCGCCAGCATTGCCCTGAGCAAGGTGCGGTGCTCTTCGGTGCTCTCCTCTTGGAGAAGAGTCTCGACAGGGCCGAGCATGAGCGTCAAAGGAGTGCGAAGCTCGTGGCTGACGTTGGCGAAAAAGGCCGTCTTGGCTTCATCCAGCCGCATCAGATCGTCGTTCGCCTGCTCCAGGCTGCGCCGCAAAGCGAGGTCCCGGCGCCGGAAGTTCTCTCCCACGGCAGTGGCAACGCAGGTGAAGATGCACGTCGCCAGCAGAAAGAAGGAGGGCGCGATCATTTCGGGGCCGGCTCCGTGCACAGCCAGGTTCACACCAAAGTAGCCGACCATGAGCAGACCGCAAAAAAGTACGGTCACCGCCAGCCGCCACGGTATGAACAGGCCGACCAGGAAGAGAATCAGAAGGTGGCCGTAGTAGTAGTCGCTTACGAACCCGCCGACGGACATCGTCATGAGAGAGATGCCGAACGATGCCGTGGCCACCATCGTGACCGAGATCGGCACGAGATTTCGCTCGCCGAACTTGGTATGGGTGAGCCAGATCGTGATCGCGGCTACGGCCACCACGATGGCGCGGATCGTGAGGAAGCGCTCGCTGAGCCCGGGCGCCTGGATCAAGTCCATGAACCAGAAACCGCCGTAGATCGGAATGCCGATTCCGAGGGCCAAGCGCAGACGATCGATCAGAAGCTGATCGATCTCGAGCTGATAGGCCCGTTCGAACTTGGCATCTTGCCCGCGCTTGATCTTCTGCGCCGGAAAGCTGGCGGTCTGTGAATTTTCCTTGTTCAATCGGAAGTTACACCTATATTTCGACGACCTTGGACCGACCCGATGCTGTAGTATAGATAGCTCGCCACAACTATGTGTGAACCGAATCGCTTCCCAAAGCGCAAGCCTCCCAGAGATGCCGACTGATTCCAAGCCCTCCGCGCGGCATTCAGGAGCGTTTCATCCCGACCTTCTGGGTGGCTCCGAGGCCCTACGCTACCGTCCCCGGCGCCTTGACACCGAGGAGCTGAGTGCCGGTCTGACCTGCCAGTTTCTCGTCGACGACGCCTGCCTCGGCCCGTTCGCGGTATTGGATCTTTCACCTACCGGTCTCGCGATCGCGCCCAACGGCGACTGTGTTCTCGCGCCCGGCAGCTCGGTTAGCGACCTGGAAATCTCGTACGGGCGCGACCGAATCTGGAAGGGCACGGCGCAGGCGGTCTACCAGGTCGACGGCGACTCGCCCCGGACAGGTCTCCGGTTCACTTCCGGCATGTTCGATCTTCAGCTCCTCCAGCTCAGTGACTCGATCGTCGAAACCAGGCTGGCTCTGAATCTCGAGCAAGCCGCGAAATACGGGACCAGGCTACCGGCAGATTGGCGCGCCCGAGTCGCCTCGGTGCGCCATCTCCTCGAGGGTGCCAGAGAGGTCGTGGAAGAAGCCGAGTCCCAGCTCAACGAGGACAGCGTTGTGCGAGCCAACGAGGAGCACGCTCTCTTCCACCGCGTTTTCGACCGCTGGGGCCCTATTTTTCACGAGCAGCTCCGGACACTTCATAGTGAATCCAAGGTCTTCGATGGAAGCACCAGGGAGCTTGCTCGAGCCTACGCGACCCGCGAGCTCCTCTCGCTCGTATCGCCCTGCCCCATGCACCGGCGGGCCTACGAGAAGCCTCTGGGGTACGCCGGCGACTACCGCATGATGATGCTCATGCTGCAAAAGGGTTACAACGGAGAGAGTATCTACTCTCGCTTTCTCCACCATGTGTCGAAGAACTACTCCTTCGGAAGAATGGTGACGACCCGTGAGTTCACGATCCGCCGGGTGATCCGCAAGACGATCTCACAAGATCGACCGGTGCGAATTCTGTCTCTGGCCTGTGGTCCCGCGGTCGAGCTACAAAACCTCATACGAGAGATCGACAAGATCGACTCCGTGGTCGAGCTGGTTCTGATCGACCAGGATGAGGAGACGATGCAGTACTGCCATGAGGCGGTCAGCAGGGAAATCCTGAAGCGTGGAGCCGACTTCGCGTCGAAGGTCACGCTCAATTGCCTCCACCTGTCGGTCCGCCAAATCCTGCAGCCCCAGGGCGCCCCGGAGAGGGAGTTTATCGAGAGAAACATCAGCGGAGTGGACTTGATCTACTCGGTCGGCCTCTACGACTACTTGCCCCAGTCAATCGCCAAGAAGCTCACCAGAAAGCTCTATCGGTACTTGCGACCGGGCGGACAGCTCTGGCTCGGCAACCTTGCCGAGTGCCCCGATACGACCTGGATGATGGAGCATGTTCTGGCGTGGCACCTCGAGTACCGGACCGGTGAGACGATGCTCGCCCTTGCCAAGGGGCTCAATCCCGAGCCTTCGGAACAGCGCATAGCCACGGATGAGACCGAGCTGTGTCTCTTCTTGAACGCGGTGAAACCGGAAGCCTGAAGGACGACGGGGCGTCGAGGACCGACTCGACTAACCCTGGGCGGTTCTCTCGAGCTCGCGAACCGCGCTCTCGAAACCTTTCGTCAGTGCTTCGGGATCCGGTACCAACCCGGTGTCGGTCGCAACCCCCACGCGCACCCGGTCGTTATAGCTGAGAATACTGACGCCGAGACCGAGACGGCCGGACTGCGGCACCCAAAACATCATGTCGTCGACCTCGCAACCGCACAGGTGAAGCGGACGCCGCGGGCCGGGCACGTTGGTCATGACGGCAGTCGCGTTCTTGCTGAGCAACTTGACGACCTTGCTCTGGAGACCACCGTGGGTCGCGCCCAAAGCCTTGAGCACCGCGTAAACCACGAACGCCTGGGGCGACTTCTTCAGGCGGTCCATCCGCTCTTTGACCTCCAGGATCCGTTCTCTCGAACTTGTCCCCCCGATCGGTAGCTCCAGATAGACCAGGCCGAACTGGTTACCGAGCTCATCGTCTCCGGAAGGGCGGATGTTCACCGGAACCACCGCCCGCACGTCCCGCGCGGGCACCGACTCACCGCGCCCGGCCAGATACGTGCGCAAGGTCTCGGTTACCGCAGCCAGAAGAACGTCGTTGACCGTGGCACCCATGCTCTTGCCGATCGCCTTGATCGTCGGCAGAGGGATCTCCCTCGACCAGGTTGCTCGCTTCTGCTTGCCAAGCGGACCCTTGAAGGCGGTCTTCGGATCCGCGCGCATCGACAGAAGATGTCCCAGCGAACGCGTGGCGCTGCCTCCGGCCTTGAGCGCCCGCAGGAGCTTCGAGCCCGAGGTCACCGGCCCGTGACCTCCGGCTCCCTGCCGGTGGACACCCACCTTTGTGATCTCCGCCTCCTCGGCCTCCGGATCGGTCATCCCGAGAACGACCTTCATCAGCGAGATCCCGTCGCCGATGCAGTGATGAACTCGAGTCACCAGCGCGGAGCCGCCCCTGAAGCTCTCGATGAAATGGAACTTCCACAGCGGTCGACCGAAATCGAGGGGTGTCGACATTTCGGCGCTTACCAGATCTCGAAGAGCCTGCTTGTCATTGGCCGGTGACAGCTCGGTTCGAACGATGTGTCGCTCCAGCCGGAAGTCGTCCTCCACCCAAGCGGGCTTGCCGAGCTTGCCCTTGGGATCGGCTACCCGCATGCGAAAGCGATCGTGGGTAAGGAAGGTCGACTCCACCCGGCGACAGAAGTCCTCGTAGGCCAACGGCTGACGAAAGGTCATGACGCTGGTGATGGTCATGAGATTGGTCGGATCCTCCATCCGCAGCCACGCGCTGTCGGCGGCTGTGAGGGGGGTTCTCGTCGTTCCGTCGGCCATCGGCGGAATTCTATGTCCGAGTCGTCAAGAGCGGTATTACCCGTCGTCGGAATGGTCTTCGGAGCCAACGGCTTCGCCGAACTCGACGAGCACCGTCTCCGCCGCCTCGCGCCTCGTCTCCGGTACGAGAACCACGGCGCCCAGAAGCCGCTTGTCCTGGCCGCCGCCCAGAGAGCCAAAGGGGTAGAGGCCCTGAGCTTCTTCTCCTTGAATCACATACGGGATTCCGGCTCCCGAAAGCACTGATTTGATAACCGGCAGCAGCGACGCATCGGCGCTTCGGAAGACCTTGACGAAAGGCTCGTCCACTTCCTTCTCTTCGGGAAGCTCCGAAACCAAAGGGGTTCCGCAATCCGGGCACGTTGTGACCTCGTCGACGAACTCGCCACGACAT
>JAAENP010000210.1 GCA_024224155.1 bacterium | reverse complement strand
GGCATCACCTCAAACGGTCTGTCGAGCCCCGTAGTCGAACTGGCCGGCGCTTGGCCGACCACATTGCGGGAGGCTCCGCAGTCGATAACCCATTCGTTGGGCGACGCGGTGGGAGACTGGCGGGGCGGCGTCCGATGACGTGCCCCAGCGGCTCGCACGACGACGGCCGTCGCGCGGTTTGTCTCCGGAGAAATGCGGGCCAACAGCAACTGCCCCAACGAACGAGCCAACAAGTCCTCGGAGGCAGTGGTCGACGAAGAAGCGGCAGAGCGGCCAGCGCGCGAGACGGAAGGACCGGCGGTGGACACAGCAGCGTGCGTCGTGCTAGCGTCGCGGTTCGCCGTCCAACTTCTCTCGCGCAACCCCTGGCCCAGCACCGACCACCCACGATACTGACTCGACTCCGGGTTCGCCCAGCAGTTGTCAGCAGAATGGCCGGAGCGCCGGCAGTGCGAACACGTAGTCGCATCGTTGGCCGGGCCTTTGCCGAACTTCGCCTTGCCATCGCTCTTTCCTTTTCCTTTCTTCCCGCCTTTCTTCGCACCAGGGGTCGCCACCGACTCGGTCGAACCTTTCGCCTCTCGGTCGTTACCTTTGCCTTTTCGCTTTCGCTTGTCCTTTCCGCCCTTTCGCTCGGAAGTTCCTGCCGCGAGCGCCTTTTGTGTCGTCTCGTTCGCCGTGGTGCCCGGATCGGCGAGACGAAAGTCTAACGCGGCAGAGCGAAGCAACTGGAAAAGGTGAAAGACTTTTCGCGAGTCGGTCGGGTCCGTAACCGCCTTTTCCTCGTCCGCCCACAAAACCTTCCACGACGCTACCACCTTTTGTGTCTCCCCCACGGGCTTCACGAGCCGCAGCAGGAGCTCACGTACTTGGTGTGGTGGCAGTGGTTGTTGCATGTCGGCCAGAAGGCGAAGGTGAGTCTGGAAACGCACTAGGTACACTTCCAGGTCACCCATCTTACGTAACTGGCCGGGCATGGCGTGGAGGGCGGCGCTCGCGTGCTCTAACTGTCTTCGCGCCTCGTGTCCGAACAAAGCGTCGACGGCAGCAAGGGCCAGCCAGCCAGCTCCTGAAGGGCAACGCTCGAGCGCAGCGGAGCACAACAAAGCCAGCTGTCCAGTCGAACGCTGTATCGCACGAACTAGGGCAGAGAACAGGAGCACATCGAGTCGGGCCAAAGCGGGCACGCGAGACGGCCGCAAGAGATCCGCGCGGTCGCCTGACGAAACGGACGCGACCCAAGCGATCAAGATGTCCCGCGGGACGTTCGACACGTGCTCGGCCAACTGCGCTGTCACGGTGAAGCGCTAGCGCCGATAGTCGAGCACATCGCCGATCGTCGGGAGCATCAGTCGCCCTTCCCCGCCGGACGCGGCTGCCACGACGGACGCGGCAGGAACGGCGGAGGCAACGGCCGGGACGAACGGATCGTCCACGGCCGGCGGCGACGACAACCGCGGCTGCAG
>JAAENP010000209.1 GCA_024224155.1 bacterium | reverse complement strand
CGTTCTTGGTCTTGTAGAACAGCGAGTTCTTGCGGTGGAGGATCGCCTTCTTCAGCGCTCGCTCGCAAATGTTGTTGTCCAGCGGTGCGCCAGGCTTGCGCAGAAACAAGGTGAGCTTGTCCCAACGATTCAGCATGTAGGAGAACGCTGCGCCCAAGGAGGAGTTCGGCTCTACCTTCTTTTCCTCCAGCTGCTCGTTCATCCAACTCTTCAGAGTCGCCATGATCTCGGCCGAGTGATCTTGATGGAAACGCAGCCGCCTTGCGGGCGACATCTCCTCCTTGCGGGCGATGGCATCGTAGTGGTAGACCTGTCCCAATGACTCAAGCACGAAGCGGCATTCTCCAGGGAAGCTATCGACCACCTCCACGAACTTCCGGCGACCATGGCTCATGCAATTGGCCAGGATCGTCGCGAATTCCTTCGGTACGTTGCGCGACAATCCATCGCACATCTGCATCGGTATCTCGAGCCCCGCGGCCCGGCGTCGGAGCACATCCTCGAGGTTTTCGCCGGCGTGCTGGCGCCCGGTGAAGAACACTGCACTTTTGTGATCGTCGCGGACCGCGACGATGGCGGAGGTGAAGATCCCGGTACGCTCTTTCGAGCCCTTCTGTTCGATTTGTTGGTTCTCTTTGAGCAGCTGAAGGATCTTCACCGAGGTATCATCATTGTAGAAGATATCCCACTGCGCTACTTGCCGGATCAGCTCTTCGTAGACCATCGCGAGGACGATCGCTGCCTTTCGGACGATGTCCCACTGAGTCGAGGTCGGAAGCGGAATCTTGAAATACTTCCCCAGCTTCTCGAGTCGGTTGAAGGGCAGCCCGCTGCCGTACTTCAAAAGGCCGATCATGCTCGCTGAGGTGGGGTCGTACTTCTCCTCCCCGATACCCTCCGGGGCCTTGGCCGTGAACACCTCGCCGCAGAGATGACAGCGCAGTCTCTCCAACTCATAGACCGTCGCCTCAATCGGCGCCTGGCCTCTGACGCGCACCAGCTTGCGAGGAACGCGCAGGACGTAAACCTTGCCCTTCTCGCACTCCACGCAAGCATCGCCTGTCTTCAGCGATTCGTGCGGCACATGGATTCTCTCCGCGCCCTCATAGGCGTCCGCGCCGTTGCGGCCGTGTCCCTTCGGCTTCTTTTTCTTCTGCTTCTCGGACTTCTCGCCACGTGCCTCTTCGTCGGGGTTGCCTGGCGGCACGTCTGCGCCACCTGCCCCTTGGAGCACCTCGCTCGTCCTCTCGGTCTTCTTCGTGTTAATCGAAAACTCCTTGCGAAGACGCTCGAGGGTCGTACTCTTTTTCTCGAGCTCGGCCATCATCCAAAGGAAGGTCTCGAGGATGGCTTGGAGTTTCTCGTGATCCTTCGCATCGAGCACAGGCCGGGTCAGCTCGATGAACGCCCTCACTTCGGAGGCATCCAAGTCGATGAGCTCGGGCTTGCTCATGGTGCTGCAAGGAGCTCCCGGAAATCTTTCCGCAGCGGATAGCCCAACACTTCCTTCTTCGGGTGGATGGGCTTGTTCGTCCGCGAGTTATGGCCGATGCCGGTGGTCTCACCCAAGGCGATCCAGTTCGCCGCGAGGTAGCAGGTGCCACGGAAACGTCGCGGATCCACGAAGGTCTCCAAGTAGTAAATCGGGTGGCTGTAGAGACGCTCCCAGTCCGCCGACAGCACCCGCGCCATGCGACCGAGGAGGTGCGACGCCAGATGTTTGACCTCCACCCAGGGTAGGATCAGAAAGCGGGTGTTGTAGGCCAGATAGCGAATGTTGCGACCACGGGCTTCGGCCGACCAGCCGATGAAACGGTCCCGCGGCCCCAGATGGCGCGGCGCAGAGCCCCACGCCATGCACGCTACGGGTCGATTCGACCTCACCGCCAGGTACTTCAGGTGCTCGCCAACCGGCCGTGTATAGCCGAGGTAGTGATACTCCTCGATCAGGCCATCATAGAACGCCTCTTCCCTCGTGCGCCGGACCTGGAGGATCTCCAGCGGCTGAATCTCTTTCAGGCTCGTACGCAGCGGCGTACGATCGACCAGGACTCTCTCAGGCTTGCGCCGGGCGATGACGTTGTTGCGGGGAACGAAGCGTACGGGCGGTAGCTCGATGTGACCGGCGCGGTGCAGCTGGAGCATCAGACCGCGGCAGACCATGTCCCGCAGCTGACCGTTGGCTTGTCGCCAGTCCCAGGCCTCGCACAGCAGCTTCGACAGCTGACGGCGGCTCGCGCCAGGGTGCTGGGCGATCAACTTGTCGATGAACGTGATGTCCTCGTCCGTGACCTCACGCCCTCTGTACTTCAGCTTCACCTCCATGGTGAACGCAGCGTACAGGACAAAAATGTGGAACGTAACACCCCGAAGACAGTATTTTCCCCTTCAAGTGCATCAATTGAGCCGGCGCCACGGCGGCGCGGCCGACGCCGCGGAGAAATCCCCGGCACTGAGCAATACCTGTAGCTCGTGGGCCTCCAGAGACCGCAGCTTCTGCCCGGACGGCCAGAAACGGAACCGCCCCGCGGACAGACGTTTGTAGCAGAGCCAGAACCCCTGACCGTCATAGACCAGGATCTTCACCGCCGTGGCCTTGCGGTTGCGGAACACGAACAGGCAGCCGGAGAACGGATCCTGAGCCAGCTCCTCGCGGGCCAGCTTGGCCAACCCATCGATGCCCTTGCGGAAGTCCGCCGGCTCGACCGCGACCAGCACCCGCATCTGCGGCGCCACCTGAATCATCGCGCCACGCTCCACAGAGCCTGAGCCAGCGTCTGGCAGTGCGCCGCGGCTGAACCCCGCAACTCGACCCGCAGACGAGTCCCCTCCGCGTCCACCATCTCGAGCACACACTCCGCAGCAGACGCGAACAGCGGGATCTCCAGGAACTCGCGCTCGGCAGCTGGCTCCGACTCCGAGACCTCGAGGGTCGACTCCACACGCTTCTTCAGGCCGTAGTAGTCCAGGCCCAGGGCCTGGGCCGTCTTAGAAACGCCGCACTCTCCAGCGACCTCGGCCGCCGCTTGCCACAGCGTCTCAGGGATGCGGGTGCCTCGTTTCCGATCCTGGCGCCAGCGCTCGAACTGGCTCTGGACGTCACTCAGGATGTCGCGGGAAGGGCGGCGAGAT
>JAAENP010000208.1 GCA_024224155.1 bacterium | reverse complement strand
GTCTCGCCGCTTGGAGAACGTGCCCAGGCTGATCGAGGTGAAGTAGATGGCGGCCAGCTCGACCTCATGTTCCTTCAGCCGACTGGCCCGTTCGAAGACCACGTCGCCGCCGACGTTGGAGTTGAACATCCTTTCTTCGAGCAGGTGCTCCCGCTGCCAGTCGTCGCGGTGCTTCCACCCCGAGTGCAACAACACCTCGTCGGCGACCACCGCCAGCGGATAACGGGCCTTGTCGTACAGGGTCTCGAGGCGGACGTCGTTCTTCACGTCCCGCTTCATCTGCAGAAAAAGCTCGTCCAGGTCCTCACGGACCTCCGTCAGGCCCGCGGAGTAGTCCTTGCGTACCTTGCGGCGAAAGGACACCAGATATAGGAACAGCGGCGAGGCCAGACGGTAGAGCCTGGTCGTGTAATCGGACCGGTCCTCGTTCATCGCGACGTTGCCCCGTTCATCGTAGTGTCACCCCGTTCATCGTAGTCTCACCTCGTTCATTGCGATCAAACTCGTTCATCGTAGGCTCACCTCGAGGGCGACAGGCTCGCCGCCGGTGTTCTCCCGCATCCACTTCAGTCGGCCTGCTCCGTCAGCAGAATCGACAGGCTGAACTTGAGTAGCTTGTCGGCATTGGAAATCGCCACCTGGCGGTGCCGGATCACGTTCTCCCAGTATTCGCCCTGCTGAGCGATCGAGAAGTAGTGGAGGTTCTTCTCCGCCGGCAGGCCTCGCGGGCTCTCTTTCTGGATCTCGATGTCGAGACCGGGCAGGCGGCTGAGCCGCAGCTCCGGCAGGTCTGACGCGGCGGCAAACTTCGAAATCTCGATGCGCTCCTCGAGGTCGTCGCCCCTCAAATTGCTCTCGACGCAGAGATAGATCTCGTCGAGCGAGTCGAGGTAGTCGTCTTGCAGCCGCGCCACCAGCAGCTCGCCGTCTTCCTCCGGCCGAAACGGTATCTGGATGAAGCCGCCGGTGAGGATCTGGTCTAGCAGACGGTGAACGGTGTAGGTGAGCTCGTGGAAACACGGGCCCAGCCGGTCATGATCGTAGGCCGCCACCGGCAGCACTTCGGCGCCGCCCCGCTCGAAGATCGACAGCTCGCCGGCAAGACGCGCCAGCTCGAGATAGAGCTGGAACGGATGGGTCCCCGGCACCACCACCAGCTGGCGCAAGACGTGCAAAAAGCTGCCGACGATCTGCAACTTGAACACCAGCTGCCAACCGCCCTGGCGCTCGGTGTCGAGGACCATGCGCCGCTCGTCGATTCCCGCGCGCAGCATGCGATAGCGAGCTTCGACCTTGTGCATGACCTTGTCGCCGAGGTCGGAGAGGGCTCTCCAGGCAGCGACGTCGGTCACCGGCGGGATGAAGTCCGCGGCCAGAATCGGGGTATTCTTGCCCTCGCCCGCACGACGGATCCGAG
>JAAENP010000207.1 GCA_024224155.1 bacterium | reverse complement strand
GTCGAGCGCGAAGCGGTTCCTTATGAGCAGGTTGCCGCCAAGCGCATGCGGATTCTCATGGATGATCGTCTGGCGATTTTTCAACATCCGACGACCGCGATCGCCTTCTCCGGCGTCTCGGTCGGAGAACGAGCGGTGCTCGAGTTCGCGATCGTCATCAGCCAATATGCGTGGAACAAGGCGGGAGACGGCGTACGGTTCTCCATCGAGTCTATCGACCAGGAGGGGCGCCGCCGCGAACGCTATTCTCGCTATATAGATCCCAAGCAGAATCCGAATCAGAGGAAGTGGCTCGAGGAGCGTGTCGACCTCAGCGATCTTTCGGGACAGGTCGTAACAATTTTTTTTCGTACTTCTCCAGGCCCAGAGGACAATAGATTTTATGACTGGGCGGCATGGGGCAATCCGCGGTTGGTAGCGGACCACGTGGAATAGGCCGCCCGCTCCGATCCGGTACCAGGATTCTTGCAAGAACGAGAACGAGCCCGGCAGGCGCCGGGCTCGTCGCAAGGGCTGGCTGCCGGGCGGTCCCGCGACCACGTCGGGCCGCGGTCCGAGCCGGCTTCTGTCTCAGTCTTCGACCGAGAGCAGTTTTTCGATGCGCGTCAGGCGCTCGGTCAGCTCTGCGATGTGGCCGTCTTTCTCTTTGAGACTGTCATTGGGATGCTCGATGTAGATGTGGGCCTTCTCGAGCTCGTTGAGAACTCCTTCGGTCTTCCGGGTGACGTTCATCGGCGAGCCTTCGATCGTGGGCCCGACGCCGCGGAGGTGCTGGTTCTCCCATATGTAGGCCGCGTGCTCTTCGATCGACTACAACTCGTACTCGGGGGTGAACACCCGGTCGCAGCCGATGCTGCACGAGCCGCTGGTGGTGATCTCGCCGGCGATGGTCACGTCGCCGCCGGAGGCCACGATCACCTCGTTGACTCCGGGGCCGGCCCGGCCGATGCGGAAGGTCCCGTCGTCCTCGACGGTGAAGTCCCAATTACCGGAGGCACCGGCATTGGTATTGGTGATCTTGAATTCGGTGGGACCGTTGTTGGTGATCTTGAACAGCTCGCGCCGATCGGCGGTGCCGTTGGTCTCCTCGACGAGAATCGAGGCTTCGCCGTTGCTGCGCAGGACGTGAAGCGGCGCGTCCGGCGAGCTGGTGCCGATGCCGACGTCGCCGGGGACGTCGATGAAGATCGAGGAGGTCGGCGCGCCGGGGCGGATGCGAAACGGCAGGCTCGAGCCGTTGGTGACGTCGCGGATGAAGAAGTTGGTCTCGCTGCCGGCCACGTCCCAGGTCTGGGGCGCGAAGCCCGAGGAGCCGTCCTGCTGCAGGCGCAGGGTCGGGGTGTCGCC
>JAAENP010000206.1 GCA_024224155.1 bacterium | reverse complement strand
GAAACGGCGACAGAATCGCGTTTCAGAGCACTCGCCGAAACGGAAAATCAAACGACATCTGGATCCTCGAGCCGAACGCGCCGGAATCCGCCCGGCTGGCGCTCGCGGCCGAAGACGGGAGCTGGTGGGCGGCCTCGGACTGGAGTAAAGACGACACCCGGCTTCTGGTGCGCCAATATGTCAGCATCACGGATTCCCGCGTACAGCTTCTCGACCTGAGCACCGGCGAGCGCCGCCTACTGCTCGGCGGTGCCGCCGAGCCCGCCAGAACCCTGGGCATCGATCCTGTTTTTTCAGCCGACGGCAAGGGCATCTACGTGGCTACCGATATCGGCAGCGACGTGACCCGCCTGGGCTATCTGGACCTTGCTTCCGGCGAGCTGGAGGTGATCACCGATGAGATCGGTTGGGACGTGAGCGCCTTTACGATGAACGACGACAGATCTCAGGCGGCGTTCGTCGTCAACGAAGGCGGCATCGATCGTCTCCACCTCATCGATACACAAACGAGGGAGTATGCGGTCGTAGAGTCGATACCGATCGGTGTGATCCGGGGAATGGCCTTCAGCCCGGCGGGTGATCGGCTCGCTCTGGTGCTCGACACCGCGACGTCGCCGAGCGACGTCTTCACCCTCGCGCTGGGTGACGATCGGCTCGAATCGGGAGAGCTCGTTCGCTGGACCTTCAGCGAGGTCGGTGGCCTCGACAGCGACTCCTTCGCTGCCCCGGAGCTGATCAGCTATCCGACCTTCGATCGGGTCGACGGCGACCCCCGGCAGATTCCGGCTTTCGTCTACCGCCCGGAGGGCGAGGGCCCGTTTCCGGTGATCGTATGGATTCACGGCGGGCCCGAAGGCCAGTTCCGGCCCAGGTTTCGAAGCACGGTCCAGATGTGGATCTCGAAACTTGGCGCCGCCGTCATTGCCCCGAACGTGCGCGGCTCGAGCGGCTACGGCCGGGATTATGTGCGGCTCGACAACGGCTTCAAGCGGGAAGACTCCGTCAAGGACATTGGCGCGTTGCTCGATTGGATCGCTACGCGGCCTGACCTGGACTCCTCTCGGGTCGCCGTCTACGGCGGCAGCTACGGCGGCTACATGGTGCTCGCCAGTCTGGTCCACTACAGCGGTCGTCTAAAAGCGGCCGTGGATATCGTCGGCATCAGCAACTTCGTGACGTTTCTCGAAAACACGCAGGACTACCGGCGTGACCTGCGCCGCGTAGAGTACGGCGATGAGCGCGATCCCGAAATGCGCAGCTTCCTCGAAAAGATCAGCCCGAACAAGAACGCTCACAAGATGACGGTTCCGCTCTTCGTCGCCCAGGGGCAGAACGACCCGCGGGTGCCGGTAACCGAATCACAGCAGATCGTGAAGGCGGTCCGAGAGGCCGGCTACGACGTCTGGTACATGAACGCCCTCAACGAGGGTCACGGCTTCCGGAAAAAGGAGAACTCCGACTTGTATCGCGCGATCGTCGTCCTGTTCTTTGAGAAGTACTTGCTGGACGACGGCACCGGGTCGGAAGAGCCGGACTACTCCCACTAGTGTTCCGCTCGATCGGCTAGTGCCGGTAGGCCGAGACCGGCAGCAGGCTTCCGGGAGGTCTCGAGAGCAGCGCTCGCGCCTGAGGATTGGCGGGCCTGCGGATAATCGGATCGCCGGGGTCCGAATCCGACGGCCTGAGCGGTACACCCGGAAAGACCCACCCGGTCGCCGCGTAGGCCACGGGTACGGAAACCAGCGGATAGAAAGCGGTTCGCGCTCGCGGCGGGCTGCGGAATTCGGGCTCTCTCGGCGCGCTTCTCCCTCGGGTTCTCTCGAGCTCCGCCTCGGCGAGCGTTTCGAGCGCCCGGGTCAGCCCTTCGGCGATCTGTTCCTCGCTCCTGGTCCGAAAACCGGCCTCCTCGCTCGCCGGCCTGGCCCGATCAGTCGGCTCGCGGCCCCCGGTTGGCCGCGCCGGCCCTCCATGTAACCAAACGTGGGTCTCCGGATCCAGCCGATAGCCGATTCGGGCCATCAGGGGCAACAGTTCCTCGAGTTTCGGCTCCAGTTCCCCGGCCATCAGGAGCGCCTCGCGGAAGCCGTGGTCCAAGTCTCGGGCCCGAGCCCAGCGCGCCAGGCCGAGCCAGGCCTGCGCCGGAGCCTCAGGGTCTGCGGCGAGACTCTGCGCACGGGCCAGGTACTCCGCCAGAGCTCCAGGTGCCCGTTCCACGCGCATCACCCAAGACGACGGCAAGCTCATCTCACCCGAGGCCACCCGAAACCGGACCTGGGCCTGAGTCTGCGACACCAGGACCACGTCATCGAAGCTCTTGCCGTTCTCCAGCAGGATGCGGTCGGCTCGACCTGCTGCCGGAAAAAGAACCAAGCCCCCTACGACAAGGAAAAGCCGTGTCATTCATCAATAGTTTATCACCGCGTCGCGAAGAGCTCCATTCCGGGAACCGCCACGTTGAAGTGATTCCGCTATAATTCGCGTTCCGCCGATCGGCCCAAGCAATGCCTACAACCAGCAATAGACAGGCTTCCATCGACTCCAGGCGTATTGCGCTGGAACGAGAGGTCACGATTCGGGTTCCCAGGTTCGACACCTTCGTCACCGAGTACTCGACCAACATCTCCACCACCGGGATGTTCATCGTTTCCGAAAAGCCGCACCCTCCGGGTACGACTTTCACGTTCGAGTTCAGCGTCGCCGACGATTGGAAACTGATCCGTGGCAAGGCCCAGGTTGTCTGGACGCGCTATCGGGACGAGGACAAAGAACGGCCGGCGGGCATGGGCGTCCGTTTCGTCGAGCTCGACGCCCAAAGCCGACGCCTGATCCGATGGATCGTCGAAAAACACATCCGCGAGGGCGGCAGACCCTTCGAGCTGGACGAGCTGCGTAGCGTCATCGACGAGGCTCTGGAGGACGTGATCGAAACCGACGAAACCGCAGCCGCGGCGGACACCGTGGCTCCAGTGGCGTCGGCCGCAGTCACTCGGAGCCGGCCCAAGGCTCAGCGCCCGCCCGAGAGCAAGACCCAGTCGACCGAGCGGCACGTATTGCCGTTACTGGCAACCGCCGCGGTCATCGTAATCGGCCTGATCTTTCTGTTCTGGCTCACCGAGTGGATCCCGGACTTCGACGCCGAGTCCAGCTCAGCCGCCACAACCGCCGAGCTCGAAGAAGTGAACACATCGGACGCCGACGGACAGGCGGTCGAGAGCGCCGTTCGCGAAACCGGAGACGGGTCCGACGCTTCCTCAGCCACGCCGGCAGGCAGCGATCGCGGCTCCGACAGAACCCTCAAGCTAGCCTCGCAGGCGACCGAGATGCCGCCCGCGAGGGCCGCCGCCAACGACGAGGCCGAAACCGCTCCGGAGCCCGCAAGCGCCGGCTCGCCCCCGCTGGGGTCGGCCTACGCCGGAGTCCGGCAGGCCCTCGGCGACTGGTCCGCCGCCTGGTCCGCCCAGGATGTGGACAGCTACCTGGCGATGTACTCTCGCAGTTATCGGCCCGCGAGTTCGAGTCGCGCGGCCTGGGAAGCGCTGCGCCGCGAGCGGCTAACGGCGCCCGAGTTCGTCAAGGTCTCGATCTCTCGGCTCGACATGGTGCGAGTCCGAGACGATCTGGTCGAGGCGACCTTCTTCCAGAACTATCGTTCCAGCGATTTCTCGGATTCAGTCCAGAAGGTCGTCGAGCTGGTTTGGGAAGACGGT
>JAAENP010000205.1 GCA_024224155.1 bacterium | reverse complement strand
TTCGGCGACAGCTCGAAGCCAGAGGCGACTTCATCATCCCCGAGACATTGTGGCGTGCCGCGGCCGAGGCCGCTCGAAAAATCGATCAAGGACAACCTGACGGCATTCGGACTCTTAGAACCTTGACGTGCGTTGTGCGTAGCTATCTATAGAGAGGGAAATGCGTCCGACGGAGAGCGAGATCAAGCGTTGCTACCTTGCACGGGGGGTTTTTTTTCTGCTGAAACAGTTCGGGATGATCGGCAACAGCTACGCCGCCATCCGACAGGAGGAATGGAAGAGGCGGGCGCCGGCTCTGCTCAAGAGGAACCTCTTCACTCCGTCTTCTCACCGTCCTCTCGATGGCGTCTTCACGAAAGTCCCCGGCGACGGGCTTTACGTCAACACGGCGGGTAAGACTCTTCCCTTCGACAGCTTCTGGCGTAGCCTGCGCAATCTCGTCAGGTTGCGGTGCTGGCCTCACGAGGACTCGCTGGTGTCGATCGTGGAGGTGGCACTCGCCGTGCGGCAGTGGCCGGACGACGACCAGCAGAGGGATGCCTGGCGCAGTCACGCCATCCGTTTTCTGGTCGGTTACCGCTTGTATCTCGAGAGTGCCGAGGAGGACCTCCTGGAACCCGGTGAGTACTTCCGGCGCCATTTCGCCGCGGACTCTCCCCTGCCGGTGGCGGCAGGCTCCATGCCGCTTCACCGAATCCTCGACAGGATCGACGCCGGCCTCGCCTACCTCGGCCGCTACCTGCGGTTTTGTGACCGCCCGTTTCATCGGAAGATCTTCGAAGTCTACCTTGCTCAACTGGGCCTCCTCAGGGAACGGGCGTGGGAAGAGTACGACTACGACGGGGTGGAAGACTTCCGGCACCTCGTGGAGGAGCTCAAGAGGCGCTCGTTCCAGAACGAGGCGCTGCTGATCAAGGCCAGCCTGGAAGCTCGCGGAACGCCCGGTTCGTTCTGCTTCTCCGACTCGGGGTTCGCGGAGGCGAACGGCCGCCGGGCGGTTTGGGTAGAGGACGACGATCGGGTGCGGATCCTGCGGCTGTCGCGCAACGCCGGGCGGCTCTACCGCGGGACGAGCTTTCACCGGCTCATTCTGCTCGATTCCGTGCAAGCGTGCGACTACGAGGAAGAGCAGCTCTCGAACCTGACCCGAGACTTGACCTCTCTGCTCGCGCACGGCGTCCACGTCCTGATCGGCGAAGCGCGGGTGGCACAGGAGATCGACCCGACTTTCTTCAACTACGCGATCTCGGAAGACGGAGTCGTGATGCGCGCCCACCGAGGTCACGACGCGTGGCGCGTCGCGAAGTTGCCGCCCGAGCACCGCGAGCACTGCCGGCTGCTCGAAAATTACCGGCTGATGGCCAGCGAGACCAGCGGCCGAATTCTGAAGCTCGACGCCGGCGAGCTCGCTCTCCGAGAGGGCAGGTTGTCGTCGCCGAGCGATCTCCTG
>JAAENP010000204.1 GCA_024224155.1 bacterium | reverse complement strand
GGTACTGGACCGCGATTCGTTCCTCTTCCACCTCTCCGTCACACTCGGGACAGCTCTCAGGCAGCGGCGCCTCGAAGGTCTCATCGACCTTTTTCGGAGGCTTCCGGTGGGCCTTCTTGCCGTACTTCTTCCCACGCTTGCGTCCCGGACGGCGGGGGTGCTTTTTGGGCGGACCCTTCGAAAACGGCGCGGCTTGGCGTTTGCCCGCACGCCGTGTTTTCTCCAGCAGATCCTTCAGACGCGACAGCTCCGCTTGGTCGAGCTCATGCTGCTTCACGAGCCGCTCGTTGTCCTTCTCCAGTTGCTCGACTCGGGCCCGCAGACGCTCGTTGTTCTGTTGCTCGATGCGGGCCGGCAGACATCGGTTCTCCCGCTGCGTGGACGCACAACACGGGCAGGGTGGGAGCTTGGCGGTGGCGGCGAGGGCCATGCGTCAGATTTCCCCCCGCAGGGCTGCCCGAGCTTGGGCCACCAGCGGATAGACGAAGATCCGTTTGCGGCACGCGCCATGGCGCTGGTGCTCACAGTCCATGCGACCGCGACCTTGAGTCAGCCCCACGTCGATCCAGTTCGCCGCCCGGTAGCAGGTCCCGGCGAAGCGACCCTCTTCGACCAGGGTCTCCAGCAACAGCGGCTGCACGCCGTAGGCCCGTTGCCAGTCCTGCGGCAATTGCCGCGCCATCTGGCCCAGAACATTGCTGGCC
>JAAENP010000203.1 GCA_024224155.1 bacterium | reverse complement strand
GAGGGTGGCATCGACCCGACGCACCCGTTCCACCAGCCGTTCCTCGCCTCGAGCCGCCGCCACTGCTTCCAGCCGCTGTCGCCTTCCGAGCAGCTCATCACGCAGACGAGTCTGGACGGGTGTCACGCCGCGCCTCCCGGAGTCGCTTCGGCCTTCTTCAGCACGGAGATTTGTCCCGCGTGGTAGACGTTGTGCTGCAGCACGCCCAACAGCAGGCCGCGCACGGTGGGGTCGCAGCCGGCGACCGGATCTTCCAAGCGGGCGTCCTCGAGCTCGAGGACCGTCGCATGGAGGCTCCGATGAGCCTCTTCCAGATCGGAGAGAACGGTCCGCCAGGCCTCTTCCGAGCCGTTTGCCGTGGGTGGCCAGTCGAGCTCGAGGCTCAGATCGCCGATCGTCTCTCCGAGGATTCGGCGCCTGGCGGTGTCGATCCAGGCGGTGATGTGAAGCGCAATCTCCCAGATGCTGTGTGCAGCGGCGAGCGGTCGCCGGTTTGCGGCCGCAGCGTCGACTCCCGCCAGCGCCTGCGTGACCGACGGACCGTGCCAGGAGCCGCCGCGGAAAGCTCGCTCCAGCTGATCGGCGAGGTGCGCGGTCTCGACGCGCGCTGTTGTCAGTGTCGTCATGATGCTGAATCTAACCTCCTTTACTCTATTTACAAGTTAGATTGTAGCTCCGGCGACCTAACCTGTCAATACCTCGAAATAGGTTAGGATGGGACCATGGACGAGCCCCGCGAAAACACATTCGCGCTCTCCGGCGGCGCCCTGTGCCTCGACTTTGCCAACACCTGGGAGGATCGAAGCCGGGCGGAGACCGAGAAGCTCCACGGCTTCGTGGACCTCCTGGCCTTCGCCGACCAGGTGGGAATCCTCGGTCGCCGTCAGGCCGGAGCCCTTGAAGCCATGGCCCGCGACCAGCCGCAAAGGGCCGAGAAAGCGCTGGCGACCGCGATCGACCTGCGCGAGGCGCTCTATCGGATCTTCGAGGCACGAGTGACCGGTGGGAGTGCGCGGAGCGGAGATCTGGAACGAGTCAATGCCGCTTTCGCCGATGCCACCGCACGACTCCGGCTCGAGACCGACGGCACGGGCTTTGCTTGGGGGTGGCACGGCCTCGCGAGCTCCTTCGAGGCTCCGTTGGCTCCGATTGCCCGTTCCGCAGCCGAGCTTCTGACCGGCGCCGAGCTCGAACGTGTGCGCGAGTGTGACGGCGAGCGCTGCACCTGGCTCTTCCTCGACTCCAGCCGCAATCGCTCCCGCCGTTGGTGCTCGATGGAGACCTGCGGCAACCGCGCCAAGGCACGCCGTCACTACAGCCGCATTCGCGCCGTCGGTGGTCCCAAGTGAGCTCCGAGCCAAGAAACTAATCTGAATTTGGACCGCTCATCGTCAGACCCTGTTCGGCTAGCGCAGTAGAGCTCGAAATCGGGGATCGTCGTGCAACGAGCTGAGGTCGGGATCGTGTTCCATCCACGTTTGCCACCACTCGCCGTGGATGATGGTGCCGCCCAGACAGTCGATCGCCTCGCCGGGCCGCCCAAGGAGAGCGTATACGCAGGCGACGTTGTAGAGAATCTGAGGCTCCTCGGGATCGATCGCCAAAGCCCGTTCGGCAAATTTCAGGCTCTCGGCGGGTCGTTCCCCCAACTGCGCCAGCGAAATGGCGCTGAAATAGAGGGCCCGCGCGTCGCCCGGATACAACTGCAGGTGAGCTTGCGCCAGCTCCAACGCACGACGGTAGGTATCGTCGGACTCCTGCTTGCGACCCAGCCCCCTGAGTGCGCTCGCCATCAGCGTCGGCGCCTGGTAGTCCTCACGCCGAGCGTCGCAGGCACGGCGGAACCACCGGACCGCCTCCTCCAGCTTGCCACAGTTGTAGTGGGTGCGCGCGTAGAAGTAGTAAGCCTCGAACAGCTTCGGATTCAGCCGAACGGCCGCTTCGAATTCTTGACCGGCCTCGTCGTACCGCTTGCTCAACGAGACGGCGATTCCCCGGGCCACATGGGCCTCGGCCAAATCGAAATCAAGTCGTACGGCCATACGGCTGGCCTCATCCGCCCCCTTCAGATTCTCTTTCGTGGCGGCCCAGAACATGTACAGGTAGGAGTAGGAATCCGCTAGTCCCGCATAGGCCGCAGCGTAGTCGGGGTCCATGGCGATGGCACGCTCAAACTTCTTCTGCGCGAACTCGATGCTCCGCCGTCGAAACTGCCGGAAACTCTGCCGCCCGCGCAAGTACTGCTCGTATGCATCGACGTTGGTCGTGGGAGGTTTGGCGATGGCGCGCCTCTCGGCGTCCGTCAGCATGACTCGCAGGGCGCCCGCGATGCTCTCGGCAATCTCGGCCTGGATGGCGAACACGTCCTCCAGCTGGCGGTCGAAGCGTTCCGCCCAGACGGACCGTCCAGACTTCGTCTCAACGAGGGTCGTTGTCACCCGCAGGTTGTCGCCCGCTCGACGCAGACTCCCGTCGAGGACGTAGGCTACTTCGAGTTTCTGGCCGGCCTCGGTGGCGGGGACCCCTAGATCCCGGAACGGCATGACCGAGGAGCGCGAAAGCACCGACAGGTCTCGCATCTTCGACAGCTCGATGATGACGTCCTCCGTCATCCCGTCGCGAAGGTACTCGTCCTCCTTGGTCCCGCTCGAGCTCTCGAAGTACAGAACCGCCAGGGTCCTGGGTGTTGCGAGCGAAGCGGACCTGGCCTTTCGCAGAGCTTCCGAAACCGCCCGTGCCGACTCGTAGCGACGCTCCCGGGTCTTCTCCAGGCACTTGAGGACGATCGCCTCGAGCTCGACGGGGACATCCGAGTTGAGCAAGCGCGGAGGCGAGGGCTTCGTGTGCTGGATGTCGGCAATCAATCGGAAGCCGTCGGAGTCCGAGAACGGCGGCTGCCCGACGACCAGCTCATAGAGCGTTGCCCCCAAAGCGTAGACATCCGCTCGCTCGTCCACCGACTCCGCTCGAAGCTGCTCGGGTGCCATGTAGCGCAACGTGCCAGACAGCTCGGGAGCTTCCGCGAGGAGCTCCGTCGTATCATCCTCCGGGAGCGACGGGAAGTCCGGCACGGCCACGGTCCTGGCCAGGCCGAAGTCGAGAATCTTAACTTCTCCGCCGGGTGTGATCTTGATATTCGCCGGCTTCAGATCGCGATGAATGATGCCTTTCCTGTGCGCGGCGCCGAGAGCGTCGACCAGTCTCATGGCGATGGCGAAAACTCTGGGAATCGGCATGCCCCCGGCGGGGATGAGCTGATCGAGCGTGTCGCCCTCTACATACTCCATCGTCAGGAACTGAGCGCCGTCGGCCTCCTCCACCGAATACAGGGTCACGATGTTGGGGTGATTCAACGCCGCGATGACCTTCGCCTCTCGCTGCAAGCGTTCCTGGAGATCGGCGTCCGAAGCCACGGTCTCCGGCAAGACCTTGAGGGCGATCTTCCGGTCGAGGCGAAGATCATCAGCGAGATAGACCTCCCCCATGCCCCCTTCCCCGAGCTTGTCGAGAATCCTGTAGTGGGAGAGGGTCTGGCCCTGCACGCATACCTCCCGGGTTGGCGGTCAGTCTAGCAGAGTGAGAAGGGTCCTCTCTGACAAGGAAGGCCTCGGACCAGCGCGGTCACAAGGCACTTCACGAGAGTCGCAACCGGGGGCGGATGCACCCTACGTAGCAGTTGTCGTCGCTGACTGAGACCCGCCTACTTGAGCGCTTCGTAGATTCTCTGCGGAGGCAGGTTTCGAAGGTCGAGCTCCGAGCGGACGGAGCGAAAGCAGCGCTCGAGGTGCGCCCGCAGGCGGCGACGCGGCAGGTAGAACATCTGGTAGGTCACAAAAGCGCCTCCAGGGGCGAGCGCTGCCTCGGTGTTGGCGACAATCCTGTGCGCCGACTCCGGGGAGAGCCAGAAGAAGGGGATTCCCGACAGAACGCAATCGGTCGGACCGAGACCCAGTTCCGCGAGGATCTCTCGCACTCGCACGGCGGAGTCGTGAACGACGATGAGTCGCGGATCTCGGAGCCTCGCGGTCAGTCGCGCCGCGAACTCGGCGTTCGCTTCGATCGCCAGGAGACGCGCTCCGGGGGGCAGCCGGTCGAGCAGCGCGCTCGTCAGGACTCCGCTTCCCGGACCGAACTCGACGATCAGCCGCGCCTCGGCACTCGGTGCCTTCGAGGCGATGCGACCGACGCTGGCCGCAGAGGTCGGGGTCAGCGCTGCAATGCCCTTGGGATCCTTGAGGAAGGCTCGCAAGTGAACACTCAGAGACATGAACTCTCTCTATCGTAGCGTTCTTTTTCTTCAGGCTGGGTGTCTTCGAGCCGCGAACGCATCGTGCTCGTGCCCCGAAGTCTGAGACCGGCATCCACGGCATCATCGCCATAATCCCACCGCGATCGGCGGCGGCTCAGCTGGCGCACTCGGTCTGGCGTCAATGACGCCGGCGGCGGATCGTGAGGTAGGCCGGGACGGCCACCGCAAGCGCAACCGAGAGAGTGACGAGATCAGCTCCCAGTCTGGGCCCTGAGAGCTCCATCCCCTGGACGATGTGACCGTGGAAGGCGTTGGTGCTGCCGTGGGCCAACGCCGCGGGCCAGACGCTGCGGCTTTGAATCGTCAGCCAGGCCAGCAGAAAGGAAGCGAGGATGAGCTCTAGCGGAAACAGCACGAGAGCGCCGAGCACCGGCGTTTCGGCATAGTTGTACCCGGCGAGGATCATCGGCGTATGCCAGTGCGCCCAGATGAGACCGAGAATGACGATCCCGCCAAGCGGGCCGAGGCGCTCGACAAGCCGAGGCTGAAGATAGCCCCGCCAGCCGATCTCCTCACCGGCGGCGAAGACGCCGTTGACCACGGCGAAAACGACCGCCGTCGCGGCCAGGTTGAGCGCGAAGCGAGGGACCGACTGGCCCCCTTGGCCGAGCACCCACCTCCCTTTCTCCAGCACCACCAAGCCGTCGACGAGCTGGAGGTGCGGCGAGCTTCCGAGTTTCAACGAGCTGATGATCGCCACACACAGCATCGCGCTCAGAGCCGGGATGAAGGCCGCGGCGATCAAGTAGCGGGGGCGGCCAATGCGCCAAGGAATCGAGCGCAAACCCTCGCCGGTCCGGAGCAACATGGCCAGGGCGGTAACGCCGGGCAGAAACATGATGAGCGGCGCGAACCTCGCGACCAGCGGTCCGTCCAGGCCTCCCCGCCACAGCACTAGAAGCTGCAGCGCGTAAGTCACCGGAAGAAGCAGCGCAAGGTAGCCCAGAATGCCCGCCCGAGCGCTCCCGATCTTCACGACGCCGCGCGCCGGCCCGATTCCCGCAGGGGTGAGGCGAAGGCTCGGTAGCGACGCAGCAGGCCGCCCAACAGACGGGTCATGCCGAGCCAGAGCAGGCAGCCTGTCACGAGCCCGACCGGGATGATCCACCAGCCCAGAAGCTCGAACTGCGCATCGGGCGGGCCACTGACGAAGCCAAGAGCGAGAAGATCGGGTGGATCCCTCCAGAGCCCGATGTGGTGAGGAAAGAAAGGCTTCAGTACAGCGACCAGAATCAACGCTGCAGCAAGACCATAGCCCAGGATTCCAGCGAGGAACATCGTCAGACCGATCAGCCCTTCCATGGCCCACCGTTGTGCCGCCCTCATGAGCGTCAGTGGCGATTGGCTGGACCGGCCTCGGGCGAGAAGCGCCTCGGTCTGATACTCGGCTGCCAGCTCTTCCGGATCGCCCAGGGCTTCGAGCACCTCGACGACCGCCGCCGCCGGATCCGCCGCGCCCGCCAGGCGCTCTGCGATATGGCCCTCGATCTCGAGCAGAATGTCGTCGACCTCCCCCGCTTGGAGGGTGCCGAGCGCCCGCCGCAAGCGGGCCGCGTATTGCCCGCTTCTTGTCGCTATCTGTTCGTCTCGGTTCATTCCTATCCCTCTTCGATCGGGG
>JAAENP010000202.1 GCA_024224155.1 bacterium | reverse complement strand
GCTGGCGCAGCAGGAATCGGTACTCGATGGGCTCCTCTCGGACAATCTGGGGCGACTCAGCGAGCTCGCCAAAGAGGAGGGTGTGCCCTACGTAGTGACACCCTAAAAGCATTTCTCGCCGAGTTCGAGTTCCATCGGCGTGGCATCATAAAATGCGAAAGAGCGGCGCCCAGAAAGCTGACGGAGAATATTATGGAAACCAACAACTACGACGCGATCATTGTCGGCGGTGGACATAACGGGCTGGTAGCTGCGGCCTACTTCGCGCGTGCCGGCCTTCGGCCCGTCGTTCTCGAGGCGCGCGAGACGGTCGGCGGTGCAGCCGACACCAGCGCGCCTTTTTCCGATTACCCGGAAATCAAAGTATCCACCTACTCGTACGTCGTCTCCGTACTTCCGGCCTTCGTGGTTCACGATCTTGGGCTCCGTCGCTTCGGCTTCGAGGTCAAACCGGTCAACATGGTTAGCCATCCGCTTCCCGCTGGCGGCGCCATCGAAACCTTCAATGATGATATGGGGCGTACTTGCGAATCGATTGCACGCTTTTCGAAACGTGACGCCGAGCGCTTCCCCGAGTGGTCGGAATGGCTTGACGGTGTGTGCCAGGTGGTGGCGCCGCTGTTTCTGCAGGTGCCCCCGCGTCTGGGATCCCGTTCGCCCGGCGATCTTCTCGAGCAGGCGCGCCTCGCATGGAAGCTCCGTGGGCTCGGGCATCGGGGTGTCGCCGACATCGCCAAAATCTTCACCATGAGCATGACGGATTTGCTCGACTCATGGTTCGAATCAGAGCAGTTGAAGGGCGCCCTTTCGCTTTGGGGTGTGATCGGAACCTGGGGCGGCCCGGACTCGCCCGGCAGCGCTTTCATGGCGCTGCACGCCGGGATTTCCGACGTCGATGGTTCCCACAATGCTTGGGGTCCGCCGATTGGGGGCATGGGTGCCGTAACATCGGCGATGCGGCGCTCCGCGGAGAGTTCCGGCTCCGAGGTTCGCACGGGTTCCCCCGTCGGCCGGATTCTGACGAAGGGCGGCCGCGTCGAAGGCGTCGCGCTCCAAAGCGGCGAGGAGTTGCGCGCACCGGTCGTCGTCAGCGCGATCCACCCGAAGATCGCATTCCTTCAACTGCTCGACCGAGGCGAGTTGCCCAACGAATTCGTTGCGGACATCGAGCGCTGGAGAACCCGCTCCGGCACGGTGAAAATCAACCTCGCGCTTTCAGAGCTGCCAGATTTTCGCGCGCATCCCGGTACCAACCTCCAAGAACACCACACGGGTATGCTCAATCTCGGTTATTCACCGACTCAAGTCGAACGCGCATTTCAAGACGCCCACATCGACCATAAGGGCTCGGAGGTTCCGTTCGCAGAAGGTCTCATCCCAAGCACCCTCGATCCCACTCTCGCACCCGAGGGTTTCCACTCCATGTCGCTGTTCACGCAGTGGGTGCCCCACGAATGGAGCCAGGAGCCGCATCCCGAGGAGCTCGAGGCCTACGCGGATCGGGTCGTTGATCTCTATACCGATCTCGCTCCCAATCTGCGCGGCGCCATCGTTGGGCGCCAAGTGCTCGGGCCCTACGAAATGGAACAGGAACTCGGAATGCTCGGCGGCAACATCTATCACGGAGAACTCACTCCCGATCAGCTTTTCCACATGCGACCCGCCGCGGGTTACGCGGATTTTCGGACCCCGATCCGCGGCCTCTACCACGGGTCGAGCGCCACCCACGCGGGCGGGGGCGTGAACGGCATTCCGGGCTATCAGGTGTTTCGACAGGTGATGCGAGACAAAGCCAGGCGCCGGCAGAGTAGGAAATCGCTTTTCCGCGCAGCAGGGGGATCGGGCCTGAAAAGTGGTGCTGGACGGCCCCTGGATGGCTAGCTGCCTGCCAGCGAGTCTGGCGCGGTGGCCTGAACCCGCGTGGAAGCCCGGGCCAGAGGGTCTCGAGGTCGACGGTCAGCCGCTTTGGGCGGCTTCAGGCGCAGGTGTCCCAGGCTCCCAGGCGTAGGAACCAGAACCACAGGCTCAGACGGATTCTGCGACGAGCTCGAGCTAACGACATCGGCTATAGTAGGCATGCGAAAAATGGCGCCTGTTCTGAAGCGCATCTTCGGCTAACGAGGAGCAAAAACGTGAAACGCATTGCCCGACACACAGTCTTGGTGTTTCTCCCGCCCTTGCTCAGCATGATGCTGCTCGTCGGGTGCAGCCCGGCACCAGCGCCTGAGCAGCAGCCAAACGGGGTTCGCAAGGTCATTCTGTTCATTGGTGACGGTTTCGGTGCCACGCAAGTGTCACTCGGCATCCAGTATGCACGCCTTGTCGAGCATCGAGAGCTCAATATCGATGCGATCATGCAAGACGGCAACACCGGCTACTCTCTTACAATACCGTTCGGGAATATCGTCACTGATTCCGCTGCAGCCGCAACGCAGATGGCGACAGGCCAACTGGCCCGCAATGACATGCTGGGACTGGATCCTGACGGCTATCCGTTGGAGACGATCCTCGAGTGGGCCGACAAACGCGGCCTCGGGACCGGGCTCGTCACGAACATGCGCATCACCCATGCAACCCCTGGGGGTTTTGCGCTGCATCAAAGCTCACGATACAACAGTGAGCCGGCGCTGATGGATGACCTCTTGCAAGACGGAGATGTCGACGTCCTTGTTGGCGGCGGAGCAAGAGCCCTCGCGCCTGCCGGGTCCTGGGTTTCCGAGATGCTGCCGGGTATTCCAGGAGACCTGGATGGCGAGTCGGAGCGTGGGGATGCGCGCTACCGAGTCGAGGACCTGGAGGACATGGGTTACGCCGTCGCGTCGGATTCGTCCTCGTTGCGCGAGGCTGCAAGCGGTGCAACGAAGGTTCTTGGCTTGTTCTCGGCCAGTGCCATGCCCTACGTTATCGACCGTCAAAATCTGAGTGTTGAAGGGGTTCCCACCCTCGTCGAGATGACTACGGCTGCGATTGACGTCCTGTCGCGACACGATGAGGGCTTCTTCATGCTCGTGGAAGGAGGCAGCATCGACTATACCGGGCACGCAAACGATGCAGGCGCCATGCTGCATGAGATCCTGGAGCTCGATGAAGCCGTCGGCGTGGCCCTGGAATTTCAGAAGGACAATCCGGACACGCTCGTCATAGTAACCGGCGATCACGGCACCGGTGGGTTCGCGTTCACCGATGGCTACTTCGGCCCGATCCCGGACCAATTGCCCGACAGCGGAGTCGTTTACCAGCCCGAGTGGTCGTATCCAACTACGGAACACCTCGAAATACTGTTCAGGCAAAGTGCGTCCTACTCTTACATCCTGGAACAAGCCGGTCTGGATCCCGAAAGGCTCATCGAACAGGTGCGCACACATACCGGGCTCGAGATGACACTGGACGAAGCCCGGGCAGCACTGGTCAGAGATAAAGATGGGCAGCCGGGGACCGAAGACTTTCGCCGCTATCGTGACGACCCCGACGATGCCGCCTCTGCACTTCTCGCGCATCACCTCTCCCGGCATTCGTTTGTAGTTTGGTCAACCGGCGAGCACACGAGTGACCCCGTTCCAACCTACGGCCGCGGGCCCGGCGCCGAGAAGCTGAGGGGGATTTATCCGAACACGCACGTCTACTCGGTGATGCGGGAATCGCTGGAAGCCGGCATTGATCAATAGCATGACAAGGCGCACCGCCCTGCTCCTTGTCTTGCTCCTCTTGAGCATCGTGCTGCTCTTCGTCAGTGAAATCGTCGATCGCGTCAAAGTGCGCACCTGGGTGGTCGATGCCGGCAGCAACACGCCGCTACCCAAAATGGCCGTGCACGGCGACCCTCGGGCCGAATCAACCCCAGAGGTCGGGGCACGGCGGCGACACCACGCCGTTTGAATATTTCATTCCGTGGGGCCGATCGTGCTCGAAGAGGAGCGGGCCGTCCAGATCGTGGAAATCGCACGCCAGACCGATCACGAATGACGGCGCCATGGCGAGCGAGGTTCCGCACATGCAGCCCACCATCAACCCGAGGTCGCGTTTTCTCGCTTCGCGTGCGATCTCGAGCCCGTGGGTCAGGCCGCCGCTCTTGTCGAGCTTGATATTGATTATCTGGTAACGCCCAACTACCTCATCGATCTCGCCCCCGTGGACGCAGCTCTCGTCCGCACACAGCGGCAGGGGCGCTTGGTACCCCTCGAGCTCTCCATCCGCGCCGCGGGGCAGAGGCTGCTCGATCATGGTCACACCGAGGCCGTGCAGCCGGGGGGCAACCTCCAACAACTGTTGGAAGCTCCAACCCTGGTTGGCATCGATGACGAGGCTTGCATCGGGCCGTGCCGCGCGAATCGCCTCGATCTTCTCCACCGGGCGGTCGGCGTCCAGCTTGATCTTGAGGATCGGCTGCTCGGCTGCTGCTGCTGCCTTGCGCGCCATCTCGGCCGGCTCCTCTTCGAGCCCGATCGTGAAGACGGTGACGATCCTCTTGAGTTCGAGTCCCGCCAGCTCCCATGCCCGTTTGCCGGCCGTTTTCGCTTCCAGGTCCCAGAGCGCGGAATCGATGGCGCAGCGCGCGCCTCCCGGCGGCAGAAGAT
>JAAENP010000201.1 GCA_024224155.1 bacterium | reverse complement strand
TCCGCCGCCGCGGCACCTGCCAGGGGCAACCCGTCGTCGGATGGTTCCCGATGGCCAAGCGGGTCACCAATCTCTACCGCTACCTGGAAATCTCACGGCTCGCCAACTCCCGTTACCTGAACGCTCTCGCCTCCGTCCACGACCTGTCCCAGGCCCGCATCGCCCTCCACCAAGCCTGCCGACGCACCCGCTCCCACGGGCGCTCCGTGCGCGCGCTCAATCCGCTGGCTACCCAGGACTTCCGACTCTTCCAGGCCGTCATGCGCGGCGAACACGCCCTCATGGGCTTCCGCAACCGCCACGTCCGCACGCGGCTCTATGGGGACCCCAAAGACCCCGGCCAGAAGCGGCGCCTCAGCGCGCGGGTATCCCGCCTGCTCAAGATCCTCCACACTCATCGACTCGTGGCCAAGATCCCCCGCAGCCGCCGCTGGCGCGTCACCCGCAGAGGCCATGCGCTGATGTCGGCAACCCTCAACCTGAGCAAGGACTACTTCCCAAACGCCCTTGCCGCCTGACACCGGACGACAAAAACTTCTCTGCAAGCTGCGCAGAACCTGAAACGGGAGACTCTACTCTGCTCGGCTTGCCGCGCAGAGCGAGTGCGCGGCATCGGCGGCGATGTCCCGTTCCTTGTGCCGGGCAACGGTGAGGCACTCCGTCACCACCCGGCCTGAGCGCACCTGCGACAGCGCGACGGCACCGATGTGCCGGTCGCCTCCGTGAATCCGGCAGAGGTAATCGTTTCCGATTCGCTCGACGTCGAACTCCAGGTGCCACGGCAAACCCGAGGACAGCCGTATATCGATCGGCCCTCGGAAGTGGTCGTTCATTCGTACGAGCTCCTGGGTGATCGTGCTTTTTTCGAGATCGTTGAGAGGGAACCGCCTCGCGACGCCAGCTACATGGTAACCCGGTCGCAGAAGGTTCTCACCCTCTGGGTCGCCAGGGGCGAAGAAAGAGAAGACCCCCGGCGGGGCTATAGGCGGGGGAACCCGAGCGGATCGCTACAATGAGTAGCGATGCACCACCCGTTCGCAGAGCTCATTGGCCTCATCGTTGAAGAGCAGCGCGCTGGCTTTAGCAGGTGCAGTTTGCAGGTAGCGGAGCACCACCGTAACCCGCACGAGGTCGTACATGGCGCAGTAATCTACGCGCTCGCCGACACGGGCATGGGCGCGGCGCTTTACCCGACGCTGACCGAAGGCGAGATCTGCGCCACCATCGAAGTGAAGATCAACTACTTCAAGCCCGTTACTTCCGGCCTTATCACGTGCATCACCGAAGTCGTCAATAGAGGCAGGACCGTTGCCAACCTCCAGTCACAGGTCTTCTCGGGGGAAACGCTCGTCGCTCAGGCAAATGGCAACTACTCAATCTTGGTGCTGCGCAAGAATGAGACCTGACCACTCACTGCACCGGCCACCGCCCCGTGTGCTCTGAGCCAGGTGTAGACTCTCTGTTGGTGGTCGAGTGTCGACAACCGCCACAGCCCCGTGCGGCAGACATCGCGGTGGCGTAAGAAGCAGATGAAGGACGATCGTACACTGCTCGAGCAGGCGGTCGATCGGATCCTGGCCGGCAAGGACATCTACGTAGGGCCGGACAAGGCGCTCGAAGATCTGGACTGGGAAACGGCCGGCAAGCGACCGGACGGGTCCCTGCACTCGGTTCTCGAGCTAGTCAACCACATGGCCTGCTGGATGCGCTGGGTCGTGAAGTGGCTGGACGGGAAAGAGCCTGAGGTCCCGGAGCATGCCGACGGCAGCTGGCCCGGGAGTATCGGCCCAGCGAGTCCGGCGGAGTGGGAAGCGGCCTTGGCAGGGTTTTTCAGCCAGTTGGACGCTCTGAATCGCGCCGGGCTCGCCTAGAGTTGATTCCCACTCTCCGGTACCCGACACTCGCCACCGGTTTGGACACGCTATAGGACTGGATTCCGTATCAGTCGAGCGGGCCGTAGGTCACCTCGAGAAATGCACCGCCTGGTGACGCGCAGGCGGCGGGTCCAAGCGTCTCCATGCTACTCCTCGACTCGATGAGCCTTCCGGCCAATTCCTTGAAGTGTGGCGGATCGGCCTCCGCGCAATACTTCTGGTCGTCAGCCACGATCGTGGTGTCGATGCGGCCGTTTGAAGCCGTCGGCACCGGCATGCTCCCCGTGCCCTTCGCGACGACCTTGATCACTCTGGACTTGAAGAGGGCCTTTTTCACCGCGCCCCCAGAGGGTGCGCTCGTATTCTCGTATTTCCAACCCTTGCTCCCCGGTGGATTCCCGAGCCCTTTCCAGGAACCCGCAGTCAGCGGATCACTCAACGTACCCCCGTCACGGCTTACGGTGACCGACCCTCCGTTCGTGGCTGGGTCGGTCGGGAGCGGGAAGCCGGAAGGGTAATCCGTTTCGCTTCCGTCCGAGTTTGCCTTGATCACGATCTTGTAGAGTCTTCCTGCCCTGGGGTTGCCTCCATACTTGCTCAAGCTGAATCTGTGGCCAACCAGGTTGGCTGTGGTCGCGCTCTCCATCAGATGGCCGTAGTACGGAGGCAAGACATCTTCCAGAGGGTTCCCGTGGCCGTCCTCGGTCCAGTTCTTCGCGTCCACCAGGAAGCGAAACGCGCGACGGTAGATGAGGCGGGCACGCACGTGAATCGCGCCTTCCCCCGGCGTCACCGCAAAGGTGTAGTTCGTGGTATCCGTGGCGAGCGCGGGGATCCGGTTGTCGAAGACGATTCCAGTCGCGTCGGTAAAGAAGGTCGGGCTGTTCCCGGAGCCGTCGCGGTTGACCTTCGCGTAGAGCTTGCCGGGCAGGCCGGCGTAGTAACCCCGAGTGGGGTCGCCGATACCACCAAGCTCGTGGATCGTCTCGGATCCCGTGTGGGGCAGGGGGTTCAGGAACGGATCGTTTCCAGCCCGCCAGGCCTGGACCAGCAGGATCATGTTCCTGACGGTCACCCCGGTGGGGACGTGGTGGCCGGTCAGCGAGTTCGTCACGCCGACCTCGACTTCGATCGAGTCGCCAACGAACTCGGTCCGCATCGTGAGCTCGGCCGCGTTCTCCAGGAACGGGGCCGTGGTTCCCTCGATGAAGTGCGACCTGATCGTGTCCGGGTCACGCTCGAGCGGCGGGTCCAGAACGTCGCAGACCTGCCTGTCCCCGAGTGACGGCATGTGGCAGTCGACGCACGTTGTGTACCTGCTCGATCGCTCGTCCCCGTAGGGAGAGTTCAACCACTCGAGGTAGGTCGGCTCGGAGATGACCCCGTCGTCCTCCTCGAAATCGCCGTCCTCGTCGGGATCGTTCTTGTCCTGATGGCATGCTCCGCACACCGCGGCCACGAGCTGCGGTTGGTGCGAGGCTCGCATCGCAGACGGGCTAACGTAGTCGACGTCGGGGCGGACACCATACTGCACCTGATTGAACTCCGGACCTGCCGGACGGGTGAACGTCACCGCGTCGGGATGAATTCCGGGAAAGCTCTTTTTCGATTCGTCGATGTCGGCGATCTTGTGACACACGTCGCAAGACACCCCGTGCGCCACTGCCATTGGCTCGGAGTCCAGCGTGTCGTCGAGGTCGCCTGAGAGGCCGTTGCCGATCCACAGAGTGGGCTGATGGCACGATGCGCGCTCGGAATCCGGAACGTTGTCTCTGTGGACCGAGTCCCGCGTGTAGACGAATCCTCCATCGCCGCCCGCCGTTCCGCTGCCGTTGTATATGTCGCGGACCCAGGTGTTCTCGCCTGCGTTTGCCATCGGCGTGCCGACCCACTCCGCGTACTGGTGCGGATGGCACCTCTGGCAGGCACGGGGATCCACCAGGGAATAGCTGGGGTCGTCGTCCTGTGGCACCGTTTCGAGCAGGATGTCCTGCCCACTGGCCGGTGGAGTCACGACGATCGACTCGTTGTAGTACCCCTTCTGCGCTCCGACGATGACCAGGTTCATCCCGGTGCCGACGTCGAAACTGTAGCTACCATCCCCTTGGCTGGTCGTCCTCGTGTCGGCTGCCTGGAGAGACACGATGGCGCCCGGAATCGGAGCGAGAGTGCCCTGCTCACGCACATACCCTGAGACCTCAGAGGCCTCGGCGACGGCGACCGTGAGGCTGAGAAAAGCAACAACCGTTGCGAGTGACCGAGCCCTCGTGTTCAAGCGTCGATCTCCTTTCGACGGGCCGCTATGCGCGCCCCACGAGTCGTCAACCTCCGTCAGGCAGGTATCTGCCGCCGGAGGCGATCTAGAGGCGATCTAAAGACTACGCCTGGGGCGGCAGCAAGAGCGCCACCCGGATGGGCAGGCTCCAGTCGCCCGGCGGTACCGGCTGCTTATCGCTAGGCATCACGGGCCCTTTCGAGAAGTGGATGCCACCTGGACGGGGGTTCGTCGCGCCACCGCGACCTGCCATCCGGAAAGCAACTCCTGAAAGAGAGCCTTTACCGACACGATCTTGTCGACACGAAATGCGTTCGTGCCACAGAAGATGAGTCCGCGATCGACATCGCCGGAGACCGAATTGAGGAGAGCCTGCGCAATACAGTACTTCGCATCCTTGATCTTGCACGAGGTCAGGCAGCGGTAGGCACACTTGATCTTCTGTCGACCCTTTTCATCAATCGTCTTGAGGAAACGATTGTAGATCGCACGACCGGGCATGCCGACCGGACTCTTGACGATGGCGATGTCCTCTTCCTTGGCATCCAGGTAGGCCTGCTTGAACTCCGCCGCGGCGCCACACTCGCTGGTGCAGACGAATCGCGTGCCCATCTGCACACCCGAAGCACCGAGAGACAACATCCGATCGATGTCCTTGCCATCATAGATTCCACCGGCGACGATGATCGGGATCTTGCGGCCCCAGTCATCTTCATAGGGCTTGATGGCCTCGAGCACCTCCCCCAGCGACTTTTCGAGTGAACAATCCTCGGGGTGCTCGAGCTGCTCGCGGGAGTATCCGAGGTGGCCACCTGCCAGCGGTCCTTCGATGATGAAAGCATCCACGGTGCGGTCGTAACGCTTCTTCCATGCCCGCATGATCAGTGTGGCCACGCGCGAGGAGGAGATGATCGGAACCAGGTTGACGTCCGGGCTTTCGGCGATCGCGGGCAGTTTCATCGGCAAGCCTGCGCCGAACACGATGAGGCGGATGCCGCCCTCGATAGCCGCTCTCACCAAATCGGCGGCATTGCTGAGCGCACCCATGACGTTCACCGCCAGGATTCCCGAAGTCAGGCTCTCGGCCTTGTGAATCTCGCGGATCAGCGCCTCGCGCGACCGCGTCTCAAACTCCTTGCCGGCAAGCCGCAGATCGCCCAATCCCATGCTGGAGATTGTCCCGATACCACCCTCGTTGGCGACCGCCGTTGCTAATGACGCAAGCGACACGCGTACGCCCATGCCTCCCTGAACGATCGGGACTTCGGCGATCAGATTCCCGATCTGGAGCTTAGGCAGTTCCACATTCAGCCCTTCATTTTCCTGACGGCGAGACTAGCATTGCCACCACCGAACCCGAACGAGTTCTTCAATGCCACCTCGAGGTCGAGGGCCATCGCTTCGTTGGCTACGTAGTCGAGAGGACATTGCGGATCCGGATCCCGGTAGTGGATTGTGGGCGGGGCCATTTGTTTCTTGATGCTCATGACGGTGGCGACGAACTCCACAGCGCCGGAGGCCGCCATCAAATGGCCGATCATCGACTTGTTCGAGCTCATCTTCATGGAGCGGGCGTGTTCGCCGAACACCTCTAGGACCGCAGCGCTCTCGCATTTGTCGTTGAGAAGGGTCGATGTCCCATGAGCGTTGATGTAGTCGACCTGTTCTGGTTCGATGCCGGCATCATCGAGGGCCGCCTGCATCACGCGGATCATGCCGTCGCCTTCGGGATGAGGCGCTGTCAGATGGTGGGCGTCGGCTGTGTTCCCGTAGCCGATCAGTTCAGCATGGATCTGGGCACCTCGGACCCGCGCGTGGTCCAACGCTTCCAAGACGACAATTCCCGCCCCCTCACCCATGACAAAACCGTTGCGATTGCGATCGAAGGGGCGGCTAGCCGTTTCCGGGTCCGGATTGATGGTCATCGACCGCGTGGCGCAGAATCCGCCATAGGCGAGAACGTCGATGCAGGCCTCGGAGGCCCCGGCGAACATCAAGTCAGCATCACCTCGTTGCAGGACCCGCATCGCCTGGCCGATCGCCTCCGCTCCGGTCGAGCAGGCCACGGAAGGAGCGGACAGATACCCCTTCAATCCGTACTCGATCGACACCTGGCAGGCCGCCATGTTGATCAGGAACAACGAAACCGTAAAAGGGCTCATGCCGCGGGGTCCGCGCTTTCCGAGTGCCGAATAGCCGTCCTCGATGCCCTTCGAGCCACCTATTCCCGAGCCGATGATCACACCCGCGCGTGTGGGGTCGAAGTCGAATGAGCCCAAGCCCGCGTTCTCATAGGCCATTTGCGCGGCCACCATGGCGAACTGGACGAAACGGTCCATCCTCGCGGCGGCCCTTCGGTCCAGCCACTCCTCGGGATGGAAGTCCTTGACCTCGGCCGCCAACTTCGAGCGGAAATCGCTGGCGTCGAAACGCGTGACCTCGCCGACACCATTGCATCCGGAAGCGAGCCCAGCCCAGAACCCTTCGGCTCCAAGGCCAATGGGCGTTACGGCTCCCAGGCCTGTGACAACCACCCTGTTGGTGGGAGAGGAAACTGCTTTTCTCAGCTGGGAACCCACCAACTCATTTCATCTGGAACCCAGAGCCAGGGTTGCAGGTGCCGCTGTGGTGCACCCAGGGGACGTGCACCGGGCTCGCCTGGCTAGAGCGCCAGCTCTCATGGGTCCGAGCAGCTCCAGACCGATACGTCGCCGGATTGTCGACCTGCTTGTGACTGCTGGCGTCGAACTTGCTGCCCAGTACCGCTACGCTCGCCGGCGCGATCGAGAGACCGGCGAGAACAAAGATCGCAATAAGCGCCCAAGGCTTCTTGACGCGCAGGGGTAGCTCCTTTTCCTTGGTGTACTGTTGTCGAGTTTTCAGGCTAATGTCGCTCTGATGGCGGTGCCACACCCCTTCGGGTAGTCGTTACCCAGACGGTTCCACAACTACGTCGATCTCTTCGACGCAATGGCGATGTTGGCGCCGTCGCGCGCGGCGTTGAGCGCGATCGCCCTACCGATGCCGCGACTTCCGCGGGAAAGTTCCGGCCGTTTCAGCGCGCCGAGTAGCTGGCTGGCGCCGGCGCATGACGTGGGTCGCTGACGGCCTGAGCAGGAGGCCCGTGGGCTTATCAGAGAGGCGGACCGCTGGATCGACGTGCAGAACGTCGCCGAGGTGCGCCAGAAACTTCCTCTTGAAGTCCCGCAGCCACCCGCCTCTGGACCGGCTTCTCCGTCCTTTTCTCGCATCGGCCTATCCCACGGGGTGGGGCTGGCCTGCCTGCTTGGACGTTCCCGGCCGTTTCGGTGCGGTGTCATATAACGGCTGTTGTCACGGCGTCTGCTGGTTCGGCGTTGCCGTGTCGTGTAAGGACTCTGGATATCCATGTATTCCGAGAGGTTGGAGATCATGCCAAAGCTCACCGAACGGACCGCGCTCATCCCGGTACTGACGGCGGCGTGCTCCGTCATCGCCGGCTGGCTGGCCCAGCCGCCGGGAACGCTCGCCGCCACCGAGGAACAAGTCGCCCTGGGACAGGAGCTCTACCAAGGCACGACCCGGCTCACCGGCGGTGGCCCCGCGTGCAACACGTGCCACGAGGTGGCCAACGACTCGGTCATCGGTGGCGGGACTCTGGCCCGCGAGCTCACGGACGCCTATTCGCGCCTGGGCGAGTCGGCGCTTGTCGTCATGATCGAGACGGCTCCCTACCCCGCGATGCAGCGGGCCTATCGCGACCGGCCGCCCACCGAGACGGAAATCGCGGCCCTGGTGGGCTTCCTGAAGAGCGCTGACGCCGAGAAGGCCGAGCACCAGGCGCGACCCTACGCTCCCCTCATGCTCGGCGCCGGGGCCGTCGGCTCGACGCTCCTGCTGGGTCTTTACACATTGATCTGGAGCCGCCGGAAAAGGGACTCGGTCAACCAGGAAATCTACGACCGGCAAACGAAATCCGCCTGAATTCACGACCGCAACGAAGCCGAGAGAAGACAAATGGGTTGGATCAAAGACATCATTTCGCCGCAAACCAGGAAGTGGGAGGAGTTCTACCGCAACCGCTTCCAGCACGATCGCATCGTCCGCAGCACACACGGCGTGAACTGCACGGGCGGCTGCTCCTGGCAGATCCACGTCAAGGACGGCATCGTGACCTGGGAGACGCAGCAGCTCGACTACCCTTTGCTGGACGACGCACTGCCTCCTTACGAGCCCCGCGGATGCCAGCGCGGGATCTCGTACTCGTGGTACCTGTACAGCCCCCTGCGGATCAAGTACCCGTTGATCCGCAGTGCCCTGATCGACGCCTTCCGCGCCAAGAAGCGCGAAACCGGCGATCCGATGAAGGCCTGGAAGGCGCTGCAGGAAGACAAGGAGGCACGAAAGGCGTACCAGGAGGCCCGCGGCAAAGGTGGGTTCCGCCGGGCTAGCTGGGACGAGGTTCTCGAGATCATGGCCGTTGCCAACATCAGCACGGCCGAGGAGTACGGCCCGGACCGGGTGATCGGCTTCAGCCCGATTCCGGCGATGTCGATGCTGAGCTACGCGGCCGGTGGGCGCTTTCTGCAGCTGTTCGGGGGCGTCAACCTGAGCTTCTACGACTGGTACTGCGACCTGCCCACCGCCTTTCCGGAGATCTGGGGAGAGCAGACCGACGTCTGCGAGAGCGCCGACTGGTACAACGCGAAGATGGTCGCGGACATGGGTGCCTGCCTCAACATGACGCGCACTCCCGACTGCCACTTCTTCGCCGAGTCTCGTCACAACGGCACCAAGGCCGTGGTCTTCTCGCCGGACTTCAGCCAGGTTTGCAAGTACGCCGATCAGTGGGTACCGCTACACGCCGGCAGTGACGGTGCGTTCTGGATGGCGACGACCCACGTCATCCTCAAAGAGTTCCACCACGAGAAGCAGGCTCCCTATTTCATCGACTATACGAAGCAGTACACGGACAGCCCGTACCTGGTGAAGCTCGAAAAAGACGGCGATCACTACAAGCCGGGAAGGTTGCTGCGCGCCTCGGAGCTCGCCGAGTACTCGGACATCTCGAACGGCGACTGGAAATTCGTCAACCTCGACGCCAAGACCGGCCGGTTCGTCGTTCCCAAGGGCAGCTCCGGCTCGCGTTGGGACAAGAAGAAGGGCAACTGGAACATGCGGCTCGAGAGCGTTGTCGACGACCAGCCGTACGACCCGGTGCTGACGCTGCTCGGGCGATCGGACGAGGTCGCCCAGACCGCCTTCACCGAGTTCGGGCTCGACCGGACGGCCTATCGCGGCGTCCCGGTGACGCAGGTCGAGACGACCGAGGGCCCGGTCACGGTGACCACGGTCTACGACCTGACCATGGCGCAGTACGGCGTCGATCGCGGCCTTCCAGGCGACTATCCTGAGAACTACGGCGACAAGGACGTCGCTTACACCCCGGCGTGGCAGGAGATCTTCACCGGCGTGGCTTCCGACACCGTGCTGCAGTTCGCCCGCGAGTGGGCGAGCACCGCCGAGGCCACGGGTGGCAAGTGCATGATCATCATCGGGGCCGGCATCAACCACTGGTACCACGCGAACCTGATGTATAGGGCCGGGGCAATGGCCCTGATGCTCACCGGCTGCGTGGGCAAGAACGGCGGCGGCCTCAACCACTACGTCGGCCAGGAGAAGCTGGCGCCGGCGGACTCCTGGGGCGCGATCGCGTTCGGCAAGGACCACCATGCGGCGGTTCGACTGCAGCAAACGCCCATCTGGCACTACATCAACACCTGCCAGTACCGCTACGACGGACAGTTCTCGAAATACAACACGGTCCCCGACAACGAGCTCACCAAACAACACACCGCCGACCAGATCTACAAGGCGGTGCGCATGGGGTGGATGCCTTTCTACCCGCAGTTTGACCGCAACACGCTGGAGCTGTGCCGGGAGGCGATCGACGCCGGCGCGACCGACGACGCCGGCATCGAGCAGTACGTGATGGACAGGCTCGAGAGCCGAGAACTGCAGTACTCGGTCAGCGACCCGGAAGCCGAGCACAACTTCCCACGCGTCTGGTACATCTGGCGCGGCAACGCCATCATGGGCAGCATGAAGGGGCACGAGTACGCCCTCAAGCACTACCTCGGCACCCACCACAACTCGATCGCCGAAGACTCCGAGGACCACACCAGCGAGGTCAAGTGGCACGAGGTCGCACCGGTCGGCAAGATGGATCTGATCGTCGACCTGAACTTCCGCATGGACTCGTCGGCGCTCTACTCGGACATCGTCCTGCCCGCGGCCTCCTGGTACGAGAAGGCGGACCTCAACAGCACGGACCTGCACTCCTTCATCCATCCGCTCTCCGCCGCCATCGCGCCGGTATGGGAGTCGAAGACGGATTGGGAGATCTTCCGTGAGTTGGCGAGGGTCACCAGCGAAGCGGCGGCACAGTATTTCCCCAAGCCGCAAAAGGATATCGTCGCCGCTCCCATCGCACACGATTCGCCCGGGGAGATCTCTCAGCCGGTCATCAAGGACTGGTACCAGGGCGAGTGCGAACCGGTGCCGGGCAAGACCACTCACAGCCTCACGGTCGTCGACCGCGACTACACCAAGCTCTACGAGAAATTCATCACGCTGGGAGATCGGGTTCGAACCGCGGGCCTCGGCGCCCACGGTAATCACTACCACTGCGCCGACGCCTACGACGAGATGATCTCCTCCAACCACTTCCCCGTGGAGCGCAGCAACGGCAACGTCTACCCGTCGTTGAAGGAAGACGTCTGGGCCGCCAACGCGGTGCTGCATCTTTCCACCTTGACCAACGGCGTGCTCAATGTGCGTGCCTACGAAGATGCGGGGGAACGGACCGGGCTCGAGCTCACCGGCCTCGGAGCCGGCAGCAAGGACATACGCATCAACTACGCGGACCTGCAGGCTCAGCCGCGCCGGTACAACACCTCGCCGCTGTGGTCGGGCCTCATGACCGACGGGCGCGCCTACGCCCCTTATACCTACAACGTCGAGAAGCTCGTTCCCTGGCGGACGCTCACCGGACGCCAGCACTTCTACCTCGACCACGAGATGTACCTAGCCTACGGCGAGAACCTGCCGACCTACAAGCCGTCGCCCAAGCCCGAGGCCTACGGCGACCTCAAGCAAACGCTGAAGGATGGCGAAGCGAGGATCCTCAATTGCCTCACACCCCACGGCAAGTGGCACATCCATTCCACCTACGGGGACAACCACCGGATGCTCACCCTCTCGCGAGGCTGTGAGCCGGTCTGGATGAGCGAGCCGGACGCGTCGGAGCTGGGCATCGAGGACAACGACTGGGTCGAGGTCATCAACGACCACGGCGTCTACGCCGCGCGCGCCTGCGTCAGCGCGCGGATTCCCAAGGGCGTGTGCATCGTCTACCACGTGCCCGAGCGCACGGTCGGCATTCCGAAGTCTCAGGTCCGCGGCAAGCGCGCGGGAGGCCACAACAGCCTCACCCGTATTCACCTGAAACCCAATTTCCTCGCCGGGGGCTACGGACAATTCGCCTACGGCTTCAACTACTGGGGCCCGATTGCCCCCAACCGCGACACCCACGTGGTCGTCAAGCGAATGGACAAGGTGGTGTTCTGATGAACCCAATGACACGCCAAGGACGGGAGAGCTGACATGGATGTTCGATCACAGATCTCGATGGTGTTCCATCTCGACAAGTGCATCGGTTGCCACACCTGCTCGGTCGCCTGCAAGAACATTTGGACCGATCGTAAGGGCGCCGAGTACATGTGGTGGAACAACGTGGAGACCAAGCCCGGCACCGGCTACCCCGGCAAGTGGGAAGATCAGGAGATCTATAAGGGCGGCTGGGAGAAGGATGGCGACAAGATAGACCTCAAGGGCGCCGGCAAGCCCAAGAGCCTGACCAACATCTTCCACAATCCCCGCCTGCCGGTGATCGACGACTACTACGAGCCTTTCACTTACAAGTACCTGGACCTCATCGAATCGCCGGCCGGCGACGACCAACCCACGGCCCGCCCGGTGTCGATGATCACGGGCGAGCCCATGGACATCAAGATGGGACCGAACTGGGACGACGACCTGAGCGGCTCGCCCGACTACGCTCGCAACGACCCCAACCTCGAAAACCTCTCCCCCGTCGAGCGGGAGGCCATGTTCCAGCTCGAGCGCATGGCGTTCTTCTACCTGCCGCGGATCTGCAACCACTGCCTGAACCCCGCCTGCGTCGCTTCGTGCCCCTCGGGGGCGATCTACAAGCGCGGAGAGGACGGCGTGGTGCTCATCAACCAGAATGTCTGCCGCGGCTGGCGCATGTGCGTCACCGCCTGCCCGTACAAGAAGACCTACTACAACTGGAGCACCGGCAAGTCCGAGAAGTGCATTCTCTGTTACCCGCGCATCGAAGCCGGTCACGCCCCCGCGTGCATGCACTCTTGTGTCGGCCGGATCCGCTATTTGGGAGTGTTGCTTTACGACGCCGATCGAATCGAGGCGGTCGCATCGGCCGACGACGCCGACCTGATCCGGAGTCAGATGGACATGATCCTCGACCCGTTCGATCCCGAGGTCATCGCCGCGGCCGCGGCCAACGGAGTCGCCGATTCCACGATCGACGCGGCGCAGAAGTCGCCCACCTATAGGTTCGTCAAGGAATGGACCCTGGCGCTGCCGCTGCATCCGGAGTTCCGGACTCTGCCGATGCTGTTCTACGTACCGCCGTTGCTGCCGGTGATGGCGTCGGTCTCCGAGGTCGAGAACACCGAACAGTCCGAGAAACTGCACCAGATGGCCAAGCACTGGTCCGACAGCTGGCTCTACGACACCAGCACCAAAGAGCTCTTCGGAACCATCGACGACGCCCGGTTTCCGCTCAAGTACATGGCGAACCTGTTCAGCGGCGGCGACACCAATGTGGTCGCAGACCGGTTGAAGAAGCTCATGGCGGTCCGGCTCCACCGTCGCCAGGAAGCGGTCGGCGACGTCAAGGAGGGAACTGTGCCGGAAGCACGGGCGGACACCGGACTGTTCGGTGT